>JAHEAK010000652.1 GCA_024642805.1 Kofleriaceae bacterium
CCGTCGAAGTCGTTGTCGATACCGGTGCTGCAGCAGTCGGCTACGCCTTCATCGGTGCTGCCATCGCAGTCGTCGTCGATGCCGTTGCAGCTCTCGCTCTGGCCAGGAAAGATGTCTTTATCGCTGTCGTTGCAATCGATGCCGGCACACCCTTGGCCAACGCCGAAGCTGTCTTGGTCGTTGTCGTCGCAGGTTTCAATGTCGGGGATGTCTGCATCGGGAGCGCTCGGATCGGCATCCGTATCGGGGGCATTGACGCCCGCGTCGGTTCCCGAGCCAGAGGCGTCGGCACCACAGGCGATGAGGGCCTGTGCGAAAAGCAGCAACGCAGCGAGTGCAAATCCGAGCTTCTTCATGGGGCGCATACTAGGGAGGCCGATCGCGATAGCCAAGCGCAAAGCTCGTGCCGGGGCAGGGAAAATGCCTAAGGCGCCCCACTCCGCGCTCTCGGAAAGCGCTTGGCAGGCCGAATTCGTGTGTAAATCACCCCTAGGGCCGCTTTTGGCGTCTTGCCGCTGGCCTGGCCTTGGTGCTATTGACCTGGAAGATGCACATCGATCGCAAACGTTTTTTGCTCATGGCCGCCGGTTTGAGCCAGACCCTCGGCTGCGTCGTGGTTCCGGCTGCGCAAGAGCCGCAGAGCCCTGCCACCAACAACCAGCGCGCAGGTCAGACCCAAGACAATGGCGCCACAGACAATGGCGCCACCTCGCCCGTCAACGAGTGCACCTCCTGGGATCCCAGTGGCGAGTGCGTGGGATGGAACCAAGTGGCCCCGGTCGTCAGTCCGAGCGATGAATGCACGGGCTGGAATCCGCAAAACGAGTGCATCGCCTGGGGTGAGCCCATGCCAGCAGACGAGTGTGTCAACTGGGATCCACGGGGCGAGTGCATCGGCTGGGCCCAAGATCAAATGGCCAGCCCGCGCGACGAGTGCGTGCAGTGGGATGAGGGCGGCGCCTGTCAGACCTGGCAGACCACCTCACCGGCCGATGAGTGCGTCGACTGGAATCCCAACAACGAGTGCATGCTCTGGGAGCGCTACCGCGGCTAGCACTCGTGGCTCGCGCCAGCCAACGTGCACGTTTCGAGAGTGCCTATCGCGCGTTGACTACGATCGCGGTCACTGGAACCAACGGCAAGACCTCGGCGACCAGCATGGTCGACGCCATCGTGCGCGCCAGCGGCCAGCCATCCGCTCGCTTGACCACGCTGGGCGGCTTCGTCAACGGCGCCGCACTTGCCTTGCCAGAGCGGACCCAGGAGTTTCTCTTTACGGTCGAGGCCGCCATCGCCGCCGGTGTAAAGACGCTTGCCCTCGAGGTGACCAGCAAGGCCCTGCGCACCGGCTGGGCTCGGGACTGGCCCGCTCACGTGGCCGTCTTCACCAATCTCAGTCGCGACCACATGGACATGCATGGCAGCCCCGAGGAGTATCTTGCCTGCAAGGCACAGCTCTTCATGAGCACGGCGCCAGCGGGATGCTGTGTGCTCAACGCCGATGATCCGAGCGCGGCTCTCATCGCAGAGGTGATCGCGCCCGGCACCGAGATTCTGTACTACAGCGCGACGCCCGAGGCTGCTGTTGGCGACAAGGGCGTCGAGCATGCGCTCGCCATTCGCGATCTGCAGAGCTCGCGCACAGGCCTGCGCATCGAGCTTGCCGAGTCCACCCTGGCAGACGCGCTCGGTCGCCAGCTCGAGCTGCGCGTCGTCGGTAAGGTGCACGCCAGCAATGCTCTCGCAGCGGCACTGGCCTGCTCCTGTGCTGGCTACGCCCCCGAGGCCATTCGCGAGGGGCTTAAGAACTATTCTAGTGTGCCCGGGCGTTTTGAGGTGGTCGCCGATTCGCCCTTGTGCGTGGTCGACTACGCGCACACGCCAGAAGGATTGCGCGGTACCCTCGAGACCGCTCGCCAGCTGCTAGCAGGGCAGGGCTGCGTCTCGCTGGTCTTTGGCTGCGGCGGCGAGCGAGACCAGGGCAAGAGGCCGGCCATGGGCCAGGTGGCTCATCAGCTAGCCGATCAGGTCATTCTGACCAATGACAACCCGCGCCGAGAAGATCCGGCGCGCATTGCCGCCCAGGTGCAGGCGGGTGTGCACGGCGCCGGCGCGGATTGGCAGGTGTGCCTCGATCGCCAGGAGGCGGTCGAGCGCGCGGTGTGCTCGGCCCATGAAGACGACATCGTGATCATCGCGGGCAAGGGACACGAGGTGACGCAAGAGCTCGCCGACAGCGTCGTTGCCATGGCCGACGCCCAGCTGGTGCGACGAGCTCTCGACAAACGAGAGGGCAGAGCTTGATGTTTCGACTGACCAGCCTGGCGCTCTTGCTGGTGAGCGCTTGTGCAGGGGCCACGCCAGCGCGTCCCAAGCAGCTCTCTCCGGACACGTCTCCACTGGCCGAGCCGGTCGAGCGCGAGGCTAGCTCGGGCGAGGCTGGCTCGGGCGAGGCCGTGCACTACGTGGGTCGCGACTTGCCAAGCGGGGTGGGCGCGCGCTTGCAAGCCATCTCTGTGGTCGACAGCCAAGGGCTATGGGCAAGCGGCGTTGAGGGCACGCTCCTGCGCAGTCTCGACGGCGGCGAGAGCTGGCAAAAGCTCACGGTCCCGGATGCGAGCGATTTGCAGTTTCGGGACCTACACGCCTTCGACGCCGAACGCGCTTTCGTCCTGAGCGCCGGACCAGGCGAGCTCTCGCGCATCTACGCCACCGTCGACGGCGGCCACAGCTGGCAGCTGCAATTTCAAAATCGCGAGGCGGATGGCTTTCTGGACTGCTTCGATTTTTGGAACCCCAAGCAGGGCCTTGCCTATGGTGACTCGGTGGGCGGTGAGCTCTTCGTCCTGCGCACCGACGATGGTGGTCAGAACTGGCAACGCGTCGCCGGCTCGAGCCTGCCGCCTGCCGGGCCCGGGGAGGGCGGCTTTGCGGCCAGTGGCGGCTGCGTCCACACCCAACCTGGCGGCGAAGTCTGGATCGGCACGGGGGCAGGCGGCAACGCGCGCGTCTTGTACAGCAGCGACTGGGGTAAGAGCTTTTCTTATTTTGCTACTCCCATGCCCAAGGACAAGGCCGGCGGCATCATGGCCGTGATCCATGCTGACTCGACGCTCTTGCTCTTCGGCGGCGATCTCGATCGACAGGGCTCCGGTAGCGCGGCCGTGGCGCGCGCAACGGACGCACAGACCTTTGAGCTGACCGGGGCGCCGGATCTGGAAGGTGCTATTTATGGCGCGGCCGCCAGCGGGAACAGAGTCGTGGCCGTTGGACCAAAGGGCGCCGCCTTGAGCGTGGACCGCGCGCACAGCTGGAGCGCGCTCGATCCCGGTGCCTTCTGGTCGGTGGCCTTTGCTGGGCCCGAGCGCTTCTGGATGGTCGGTCCCGAAGGTCGCATCAAACGTTTCGATGCCATG
>JAHEAK010000079.1 GCA_024642805.1 Kofleriaceae bacterium
TACCCGCCGGTAGAGCAGGTACGCCACCGTCAGGCTGACGAGCAAGAGAATGCTCATGCTCACCCAGGTGCGCAGCGAGCGCGTTCTGCTTGGGCGCTTGGTGCCAATCAGGTCGCTCACGGGGCGCACTTTGCACCTCAAGGAGGACCGGGTCAACGGATGTGGGCGCCGAGGTAGGCTTCAGTGCGCGTAGGCTAGCGAGCGATCCGGGACACACTCGGTGGCTCCGCGATCGAGCTATACTTTGGCAACACCATGATCGACGCCAAGCGAAGCACTTTCGGACTTGCCATCATCGCCGCCAGCCTGGCAGCAGGGGCGAGCGCTGCCTCCGCAGACATCCTCACGCTGCATGCTGACACCAAGCTCGGCGTCGCCGGCGGCAAGGGCATGTTTGGCGAGCGCAAAGACGATGGATTCTACGAAGGCGGCGCCAGATCGAGCTATGGCCTGGTGCTCGGTGCCGAAGTCTTTTTCGTCGACGCATGGATCGAGCACAATCAGTTTCTTCGCTCCGGTTCCGTCGATGGCACTTGGACGCAGTTCATGCTCGGCGTCGATGTCGACATTGATATCGGCGAGACCAAAGGCTTTGACACCACGGCCGCTGGAGGCAAGAGCGGCGGCTACAGCACCTGGGTGGCGGAGCTCGGCATGGGCTTTGGTTTCGGCGTTGGAACTGGTCAACAGGTCGATCCACCGCTCGACAACGGCGAGGTCACCGACAAGGGCTTCCTCCTGGAAGCTCGAGGCCTGGTTGCCTATCGGCTTACGGAGATGTTCGCTCTCGGCGTCACGGTGCCTTTCCAGTTCGGCTACTTCACCAAGTCGGGCGCTGGCACCTTCGCCAACAACATCGACAATCACTACGCGGGCATGGACGCAGCCGCCATGTTGACCTTTCGCGCCAACTGGAACCTCAAGTAGTCGCGCTGAGCGGCCGGCGCGTCGGAGTTCTTCGCTCTGACACGTCTGTGCACGCGGCGCGCCTCTACTTGCTCGCCGTTTCCTTGCGCTTGGCCTCGAGGGCCCCCTGGGCGGCGCGAATGGTCTTGAGCATGCTCTTGGTATCGGGCGTCTTGCTGGTGTAGCGCAGAAGCTCGTGGCCGTCGTTGTCGAGGAAGAGGACGGCGGGCAGGGACGAGGCCTTGTACTTGGCTTGCAGCGCCTGGTCGGCGTCCGTGGACTCGCTGACATCGAACTTGAGAGGCACGAAGTCCTGGTTGAGCTCTTCGAAGACGCCGGGCTCGCCCATGACCTTCTCGATGAGTTTGCAGGGCGCGCACCAGCTGGCACCGAAGTCGATCATGACGCCCTTGTTCTCCGCCTTGGCGTCGGCGAAGGCGATTGCCTGATCGTGGCGCCAGGCGAGGATCTGCTTGGGAGCCAACATGCCCGATACCGCAGCGGTCACGCCGACGACGGTGAGCAAAACGCCGGCACTCTTGCGCGCTTTGACTTTGGCACTGCCGTGAAAGCTGAGGTGCACCGAGCCGAGGGCAAGGCCGACGAGAGTGAGGCCGACACCGAGGGCCAGCAACATGCCTGGCGAGCCGAGGGCCTCCTTGGCATCGAAGCTCAGCGAGTCAATCAGAGGAAAGACTGGTCGCAAGAAGTGAATGGCCGCGGCCAAAAGCCCG
This sequence comes from Kofleriaceae bacterium, assembly GCA_024642805.1. Taxonomy (GTDB): domain Bacteria; phylum Myxococcota_A; class Polyangia; order Haliangiales; family Haliangiaceae; genus NORP324. The sequence goes on from JAHEAK010000079.1 coordinate 1,641, forward strand.
AGGCCACCAAAGCTCTTGATAGCCTCCATCCACGCACCACTCTTGGGGATGGACATCGAGGTCACGGCGATGACGAAGAAGAGGGTGCCAACGCCCAGCGCATAGGTGAAGAGCAGGGTGGCACCAACGATCGGACTGCCGGTGGAAGCCACCCAGATCAGCATGCCGGCCAGGAAAGGTCCCGTGCACGGAGCGGCGACCAATCCACCAACCAGCCCCATACCGAAGGCCCCGCCGTAGCCCTTGCCACCGACGGTGTTGAGCTTGTTTTGCAGCGCGTAGGGCAGGCGCAACTCAAAGGCGCCAAAGAGCGAGGTGGCAAGGACGACCAGGAGGATCGCAAGCGGCACGATGATGCGAGCATCAGAGAGGAGCGAGCCGGCTTGACCACCGGCCATCGCAAAGCCGGTTCCGAGACCGGCAAAGAGCAGGCCCATGCCTCCAACGTAGCAGGAGGCGAGCAAAAAGGCCTTTTGCCGGCTGGTGCCCTCGTCCTTGCTTCCGAAAACCGCGACGGTGATCGGGATCATTGGGTAGACACATGGGGTCAGGCTGGTGAGCACGCCCGTGCCAAAGGAGACGAGGTAGGCCCACAGCCAGCCTTTCTCGAGCGTCTCGGCAAACTCGCCCGCCTCGTCAGCTGCGAGCGCGACGGCTGGCAGCAGCAGGATCGCGAAGATCGTGGACAGTCGCAGGACGAAATGCTTACTCATTCCTTGCTGTTTCATTCTTGTCTCGCTGCTACGCCCCACGAGGCTCTTAGGTATCGGATTTTCGCCCTCAAGCCTCGTCGCTCACATGTGTGCAGGCTCTGCAAAGCGGAAATCTAGCGCGAGAGTACCAGAAGGCACACGCATTCTCGGGGGCCGCCATGTGAACCTCGACAAATTTATGTAAATTCCCAGCGATGTCAGACTCCGAAGACGGGCTGGGCAAGCTGCGCGAGCGCATCGATGCGGTCGACCGCTCGCTCCTCGACTTGCTCAATGAACGGGCCAGTCTCGCCAAAGAGGTCGCCGACATAAAGCGCGGAGATGGCAGTTCCTTTTACCGGCCCGAGCGCGAGCGAGCGCTCATCGATCGCCTGCAGAGCAACAACCCGGGACCCTTTCCGGGCGAGGCAATTCGGCCGGTCTTTCAAGAAATTGTCAGCGCTTGTTTGAGCCTGGAGGCGAGCGTAACCGTCGCCTACCTAGGCCCAGAGGCGACCTTTACCCAGCAAGCCGTCAAGCGTCACTTTGGAACCTCGTCTCCCTCGGTGCCCTGTGGATCGATCGATGCCGTCTTCCACGAGGTCGAACGCGGCGAGGCGGCTTTCGGTGTCGTGCCCGTGGAGAACTCCACCGAAGGCGTGGTCAATCACACTCTCGATTGCTTCGTCGATTCGTCGCTGCAAATCGTTGCGGAGATCGTCGTCAACGTCGAGCACTGTCTGCTCACCAAAGAGCACATGCGCGAAAGCGAGATCGAGCGCGTCTACTCGCATCCCCAAGCGCTTGCCCAGTGTCGCAACTGGCTGAGCGCCAACCTTCGACAAGCGCAGCTCATCCCCTCGGCTTCCACCGCCGACGCCGCTCGAGCAGCCAAAGAGGATGCCCGTGGGGCAGCCGTGTCGGCAGACCTCGCTGCGCGCATGTACGGACTGCAGGTTCTGCGCCGCAACCTGCAAGACCAGGCCGACAACGTCACGCGCTTTTTGGTCGTGGGCAGGGAACAACAAGCGGTCGGCACGCAGGAAGTCAAGACATCGCTATTGATGACCTTGCCCGATCGTCCCGGTTCGCTGCTCGAAGTTCTGGCTCACTTCGACGCCCACCACATCAACCTCTCGAAGATCGAGAGCCGCCCCACTAAGCGCAAGGCGTGGGACTACGTATTCTTCTTAGACCTGGATGGTCATCGCGATGATCCTGGCGTGGCTGAGGTGATCGACATCCTTGGCAAGACCTGTGAGCTCTTCAAAGTGCTCGGTACCTATCGAAAAGCAGATGTCCATGAGTGAAGTAGTCAGCAAAATCGTTCGCGAGAACATCCGCAACCTGCAGCCGTATCAACCTGGTAAGCCGATCGAAGAGGTCGAGCGCGAGATCGGGATCAAGGGCGCCATAAAGATGGCCTCCAATGAAAATCCCCTTGGGCCATCGCCCCTGGCCATGGAAGCGGCCACGCGAGCCATTCGCGACAGCTACCTCTATCCAGACGGCGCCGCCTACTACCTGCGACGGGACTTGGCCGAGATGCACGGTGTCGCCCCTGACCAGCTCGTCTTTGGCTGCGGTTGTAACGAGGTCATTCAGCTCTTGATCGGGGCGTTCTGCGTGCCCGGTCGCGATCAGGTGCTCAGCCACAAGTACGCCTTCATCTCGTATCGCCTGCAAACGCTCGCGCATGGCTGTGAGTACATCGAGGCCGATGTCGATGAGGGACTTGGCTGCGACGTGGATGCGCTTCTGGCCTGCGTCACCGAGCGCACCAAGATCATCTTCGTGGCCAATCCCAACAATCCCACCGGCGGTCACCTCGATAGGGCCAGCCTGGAAAAACTCCTTGCTGGCGTTCCGAATCACGCACTCATCGTCATCGATGAGGCCTATCACGAGTACGCCACCGTCGCCGATCCTGACTATCCAAAGTCGCAGGAGTACGCCGCCGATCGACCGCTCCTGGTCACACTGCGCACCTTCTCGAAGATCTACGGGCTGGCCGGCATGCGTGTTGGCTACGGCATCTGCAGCCGAGAGGTGGCCGACTATCTCAATCGACTGCGCCGCCCTTTCAACGTCGGCCTGGTCGCTCAGGAAGCTGCGCGCGCCGCCATCGCCGATACCCAGCACGTCGACAACGCCGCTCAGCTGGCCAAAGAAGGCATCGCGGCCTTCCAAAAGGCAGCTCCCGAGCTCGGTATCGTTGCCTATCCGAGCCTCGGCAACTTCGTCCTCTTCGATGTCAAACGCCCTGCGGTGGAGGTTTACGACTTACTCTTGCACCAGGGCATCATCACCAGGCCCATGGCGGTCTGGGGCTTGCCTGGGCATTTGCGCATTTCCGTGGGAACCCACGAGCAGAACCAGCGAGCGATTTCTGCGCTGAAGACTGTCCTTGCATGAACTCTTGGTGGGGCAGGGTCGCGCTGTGCGTCTTGCTAGCGTGCGCAGCCTGCACCGACAAGCCGTCGAAGACACCTGCGAGCGCCACCAGCCCTGCGCTCGTGCGAACGCCAACCGCAGGTGACGCGCTTTGGAAGCGCTTGCCCGTCGGGGCGGATCTGCTTGTCGAGATCGATCTGCGTCGCTTGCGTGACAATCCACGCACGGGACCACTGATCTCGTTGATGAGCCCGCCCGCGCCACTGCGCGACTCCGACTTGCTGAGCAAGGCCGACACCTTGATCATCGCCGTTTATCATCTAGGAGATGCGCCCAAGCAGCTCCTGCTCTTGCAGGGACCCGCGCTAACCGGGCTTGCCTCGCAGACGCTCGGTGACAATACCATCGCGGTCGGTGACCCGGAGCTTGTGCGTGCGGCCGAGGGGTTGCAGCTCTCATCGGCGACCATGGCCGACGATGCCCAGCTTCTGCAGATGCGAGCGCAGGCGATGCCAGAGAAGGCGGAAGCGGCGACCCTGCGTTTGGTGGCTCGCCTCGACTTCGATGCCCGGGTGGCGATTGCCTCGCAGCTGGCGGTCAGCGAGGTCCCTCTGGCGATCAGCATTTGGGCCGATGTCGTCGATGACCTTGCCATCGTCGCCCGTCTCGAGGGCGAGAGTTCCGCACAGGCGCAGCGACTCGAGCGGGCCATGGGCGCGCTGCAAGAGCGCCTGTCGCGGATGAGCTTCGTGCGCTTTCTGGCGCTCGCGCCCCCCTTGCAGGCCGCCAAGCTCATTCGCTCCAGCAGCTCAGTGCGGGTAGTATTCGTGCTCGCTCCCAAGCGCCTGGCCCTGGTGGTCAAACGTTTGCAACAACAGCTCTCTCTTAGCATGCCGGTAAAGGCGCCCAGTGCCCCTCCGGCTCCATCCGAGTCAACGCCATGAGTTCATTTACTGTCACGCCCGCTACGAAGCCCCTCATGGGAGCTGCGTCTATTCCTGGAGATAAGTCCATCGGGCACCGAGCCTTGCTCTTTGGTGCGCTGGCCGACGGAGAAGTTCTTATTCGCGGACTCTCCGGAGGCCAGGACAATCACCGATCGCGGCAGGCCATGGCCGACATGGGAGTGAGCGTCGAAGACTTGCCAACTGGCCAGGTGCGCGTAAGAGGCGTCGGCCTGCGAGGGCTGCGCGCGCCGAGTCAGGTGATCGATTGCGGCAACTCGGGCACAACCATGCGGCTTTTGGCCGGCCTCTTGTGCGCGCAGAGCTTCGACTCGCAACTCTCTGGAGACGCATCGCTCTCGCAACGGCCGATGATGCGCGTCGCCGGGCCCCTGATGGACATGGGGGCACACCTGCGGGGCGCTTCTGGAAAAGTGGCCGACGAGATGTATCCGCCGCTCTTCATTGGCGGCCTGGGACAAAAGAGGCTGCGCGCTATTCGCTACGAGCAGAGTGTGGCGTCTGCACAGGTGAAGAGTGCCATTCTGCTAGCGGGCCTCTTTGCTGAGGGCGCGACCGAAGTCGTCGAGCCCGCACAGTCGCGCAACCATACCGAGCTGATGCTTGCGCACATGGGCGCGCCACTGGTGGTCGACGGTGCCAGCATTCGCGTGGATCCAAGCGGCTGGGACGGCAAGCTCAAGGCCGGGCCGGTGACGGTCCCTGGCGATCCTTCTTCCGCTGCTTTTCTCCTAGCGGCGGGCCTGGTCGCCGGCGTCGAGAGACTTTCTGTTCGGGAGGTCTGTGTAAATCGCCGGCGCACGGGCTTTCTCGACGTCCTAGCGGCCTTTGGTGCGCTCGTGGAGATGGAGAGCCTATCGACGGGACCTGGCGATCCGGTCGCCGATCTGGTCATCACCCGTGGGGCTGGCGATGGTCTGCGTGCAACGACAGTGAGTGGGGAGCTAACGGTTCGCTCGCTCGACGAGGTACCTATCCTGGCGATTCTGGCTGCGCGCGCCGAGGGCGTCACACACTTCGAGGATGGTGAAGAGCTGCGCGTGAAGGAGTCCGATCGCATTGCCACCACCTGCGAGATGCTCAAGCGACTCGGTGTCGAGGTCGAAGAGCGCAAGGCTGGCTTCAGCGTGCAAGGCTTGGCAGGGCGGCCCTTTCAAGCCTGTGAGGTGCATGCCCACGGTGACCATCGCATCGCGATGTCTGCCGTCATTGCGGGTCTGGGAGCCAACGGTCCCGTGCGAGTCCACGATGTCGACAACGTGGCCACCTCCTTTCCGAGTTTCGTGGACACGCTCTCCCGTCTGGGCGCTGAGCTCAGCGTCGACTAGTCCCTTCGCGAACCCCAGTGTGTGGCCCCAGTGTGTGGCCCCAGTGTGTGGCCCCAGTGTGTGGCCCTAGTTTTGTCCCTCGTGTCGTCGGCGCAAGAGCAAGGCGCCGAGTGCGAGCAGGAGCCACGAGGCGGAGCCGGCATCCGAGCCTACCGAGCAGCCTTGTGAGACTCGCGAGTCGTCACGAGCCGGTACCTCGGGCTCGTCGAGGCTTGGCGGTGGAGGGTCGTCGCTCTGGCTGGGAGGTTCTGGCTGGTCGTCGCCAGTTGGGCAGATGATGGTGACGTCATCGTTCTCGTCTGGCACGCCTGCGCCATTGGATTCGTCGACGGCACCATCGCAGTCGTTGTCGAGGCCGTCACAGATTTCCAGGCTCGGTCCGCGGTCGCCTTCGCAGCTGCCCCAGAAACCGTTGTCGTCGCAGGTCTGGACACCGCGTGAGCACTCGCCCTCGTCGGAATCGCCGCACACCATGGTGTCTCCCGGTACGCAATCACAGTCGTTGTCGGCGATACCGTCGCAGTCGTTGTCGAGTCCGTCGCAGATATCGGGAAGAACAGGTGGTGCGTTGCAGCCCTGGAAGCTGCCATCCTGACAGGTCTCCTGGCCGAGACCACAGGCCGAGGAGCAGGCCTGCACGAGATTCTCATCGACCTGACCGTCGCAATCGTTGTCGATGCCGTCGCAGATTTCCGGGTCGCTTACATCGTCGACGGTGCCATTGCAGTCGTCGTCCAGTTGGTTACAGGCCTCGGGGATGGGGCCGATTTCGCCAAAACAGGGGCTCCAGTGGCCCGAGGGGTCACATTCCTGGGTGCCGGCGTGACAGGAGCCGAGTGAGAGTTGCGAGCCACAGCTTTGCACCATGCCTGGCAGGCACTCGCAATCGGGATCGGTGAGGCCATCACAGTCATTGTCGAGGCCGTCGCAGATGTCGAGCTCTTCAGGAGGTGCGTCGCAGCCCTGCCACTGACCGCTCACGCAGGTCTCCGTGCCCGCGCCACAATTGCTCGAGCAGCCGCGCGATAGGTTCTCGTCGATGAGACCGTCGCAATCGTTGTCGAGGCCATCGCAGCTCTCGCCGGTGATGGTGACGACGATCTGCTCGAGGGCATCTTGCAACTCGAGGGGGCTGTCAGCCTGGAAGTAACAGGTGTTGCCTGCGGCGCTGGCATCGGGATCGCAGCCAGCTTTTTCGGTGCCGGCGGCAATGGCCATGAGGCCAAGAGCCTTGGCATCGACGCTGTCACCAAAGCCAACCACAAAGGTGGTGACGCCTTGATCGCGAAGCTCCTGGACGCGATCGACCGCATCAAAGCGAGTGGACGCATCATAGGGAGAACACCACTGCCAGCCGTCGGTGACCAGCACGGCGTAGCGGGCGCCCGGGCCGGAGTTGGGAAGCATGGAGGGTTCTTGCTGCGCCGCGGCCAGCGTCTCTGCCATCGGCGTCCAGTTGCCTGCGTTCGGTGGCGGATCGGCAAGCTTGCTGGCGATGGCGGCGCGGTTGCCGAAAGCGGGCTGCACCAAGGTTTCGCCTGGCGCGCATTGCGCGGGCATAGGGAAGGCCATCAGGCCCATCAAGAGATTGTCTTGGAAGCGCGCGGTGACGGCATCAATGGCGTTGGTGGCGATGTTCCACTTGGTCTCACCGTTGATGGTGCCGGTCTGCATCGAGCTCGAGCGATCGAGGATGAGCATCACGCGAGCCGGTGAGCAGTTGTTGAGCAGGTCGGCGCGATCTTGCTCGGAGTTGTCGGTGACACGCTCTTGGCCAGGAGAGCAGGCGGCCAGAAGGAGTGCGAGGAGGATGGGGGAGGAGCAACGCATGTATGTGCAGGTAGCTATGCACAGGCAGGGCCAGATCGAGAGTGCCAGATCTATGAACAATATCAAATGCCTACGTGACAAGCGCCATGGCCAATGCACCTGGCGGCGGCTCGCTGTCCTGGGGTTACATGTCGCCAAAGCAGGGCGCACTTGGCTATAAGGCGCCGATGCCAGAGAAGACCTACCTGCGCTTTGCCATCGCCAACGCGCGCTTTGTCGGCTTCGGTTTTCTGATCGCCTTTGCGTCCAGCTTTGGGCAAACCTATTTCATCGGCATCTTTGGCCCGAGCATCGCCGGCGAATTCGATCTCAGCCACACCGCGTGGGCGACCACCTATCTGTGCGGAACGATCGCGAGCGCCCTGGTGCTGCCTTTTTCCGGCAAGCTCATCGATCACTATCCCTTGCGCGCGTACACCCTTGGCGCGTTGAGCCTTCTCACGCTGGGAGCGCTGGCCATGAGCTCGGTGCAGGGCGTGGTGCTCTTGGCCGTGGCCATCTTCATGATCCGGCAGGCCGGGCAGGGCCTCATGAGCCACATCTCGATCACCAGCATGGCGCGCTACTTCGAGGAAGGACGCGGTCGAGCCATCGCTCTTGCCACTCTCGGCTTTGCTGCCGGTGAAGCCATCTTGCCGCGCTCCGCGCTCAGTTTGATAGCCTGGCTGGGTTGGCGTGGTTCCTTTCTGGCCGTCATCGTCTTCCTGGTCGGCGTCGTCTTGCCGGTAGTCATGTGGCTACTGAAAGGGCACGAGCAACGTCACGCTGCGCATCTCGAGAAGCTGGGCTCGCAGGACAAGGATGCCGGTGGAGCCATTCGCTCGTGGACGCGCGGAGAGGTGCTTCGCGATCCGCGCTTCTACTTGCTGCTGCCTGGTCTGCTCTCACCGGCCATGATCATCACGGCCCTCTTCTTCAATCACCTTTTCCTAGCAGACGCCAAGTCCTGGTCTCACACGCACATCGCTGACAGCTACGTCATCTACGCTGGCGCGACCACGGTCATCGCGCTGGTGTGCGGACCGCTCATCGATCGACTGGGAGGCATGCGCTTAGTGCCCGCGATGCTTTTGCCCATGGCAGGCGGTCTGCTCGTAGCCGGCACCATGCGCCAGACCTGGTCTGTTTGGCCCTATTTCGTTCTCCTCGGCTGCAGCGTCGGTGTGAGCCACACGGCCGTTAGCGCCCTATGGGCCGAACTTTACGGAGTCGGCAGTATTGGCGCGATCAAGAGCGTGGTCAGCGCGCTGGCGGTTCTGTCGTCGGCTCTCGGTCCGGTGATCATGGGCGCCTGCATGGATGCAGGTATCTCGATTGAAACCGTGTGCATTGGTTTTGCCGGCTACGCGCTCTTTGCATCGATACTTCTGTTTGCTGGCACGCGCTTGCGAGCGCCTGTTTTGCCTTGAGTGGGTGTGCGGGCGCGCGAGCGCGAAGGCTCGAGTAAGTTCTTCGGAGGCCGATAAGGCTCTCGCAGAAATTTCGCTCCTACGCAGGTGTGTGGCGAGTCTCTTGGCCTAGTTGGCCGCTGGCATGGCTGATGCTTGGTTTGCCTACGAGTTTCTTTCCCAAGCGGGCACAGACCCGGATAGGAGGAGTGAGATGTCCAAACGAAGCATGGTTCCCAGTTTTCAAAATCGACAAGACCCTTTTGCTCTGATGAGGGCGAACATCAACTCGATCTTCCCCAACTTCTGGCAAGCCCTTCCTCAGGAAGAAGGTCTCGCTGCGGGAAAGTTCGTGCCCACTGTCGAAACCTTCGAGAAGGGCGGCGAGGTGCGCGTGACAGCAGAGCTTCCTGGCATGACCGAAGACGATGTGCATGTCACCCTGTCTCCTGATGGCGACTACCTCACCCTCAGTGGCGAGAAGAAGTTTGAGAAGGAGGAGAACGACGAAGAGAACAACTACTACCACTTCGAGCGCAGCTATGGCTCCTTCCAGCGGCATGTGCCATTGCCATGCACGGTGGACAAGGAAAAGGTCAAAGCCAAGTTCAAAAATGGCGTGCTCAAAGTAACGATGAAGAAGCTGGCTGCCGCCCCCGAAGCCCGGCACATCAAGATCGAGGTCTGATAGCCCGAGGTACAGCCAGCCTCTCGGAAGGCCCCTCTCGCCCTAAGCGCGACTGGGGCCTTTCGCTTGTTGCTCAGTCGATGGGGCCGGCGTCAGGCAGCTCGCCCCGAAGCTCGTCTTCGTTCGAGCGACAAACCGCCAGCTCTTCGGTCTGGCTCTGGGTTCGCACTTCCTGGCGCGTCGCGCACCCGGCAAGGTTCTCGCAGCGCATCAAGACACGGCGGTTGGGATAGTCGAACTCGACGCGCAAGTCGGAGAGAGCCTGCACGCCGATGACACCATCGAGCTCGGGTATCTTGGGCCGCAGTTCGTCGCGCAAGGCTTGCAGGAGAGGCAAGCTGCTGTCGACCACGGCAATGGTGATGTCTTTGCGAATCTCGATGGCAGCGGCCGCTTTGCAGGTCTTCTGGTCGTTAGGGCAGGGGCAATCGACGTCCGAGTCCAGGCAACTGCGCGGGGTGCGCATGCGCGCGTTTGCGTACAGCTCACGGCATGGGCCTCGTCCTTTGGAATCGCCGCCGACTTCGCCGACCAGGGCCAGAAAGGGAATGGTGCCACCACGGGCGGGCACTGGCCCCGATGGCAGATAGAGGGTGGTTGCCACTAGATTCTCGAGGGGCGTAACACCCTCGTTGGCGGCAAAGCGGGCATAGGCTTGCTCCGACAAGATCGTCGGCCCGAAGCTCGTGGAGATGGCCAGCTGCAAGTCGGTGCCGACCTCGCTGTTGTCGGGGCCGGGTTCGCCGATGTCCTCTTGGTGGATGCACGCGCCCAAGGTCGGTCGGTTGCCGGCGTAGCTCACTTCGTTGCCGGCAATGAGCAACTTGCCACCACCAGAGAAAGGGCTAGTGAAGACGGCGTCGCAGGCCAGTGTGCGCTCGTTATCGGTTCCTGCTGCGTCGGGAAAGAAGCGCAGCTGTGAGCGCGGAAAATCAAAACGCACCGAGCTGCGACTGAGAATGTCGGAGCCGAGGATGCCCGAGATTTCTTGGGTCGTGCCATCGAGCCCAACCTGGCAGGGCGCGGGTGCCAGATCTGCGACGGCGCATGGGTGCAAATCGTAGGCGGGCGTCTGTGGGAAGCGCACGCGTGGCACTTGTGGTCCACTGAGCTCGGCACCGTAGAGAGTCAACTCGACAAGGCGTCGCTCGGGCGCCGCAACCTGGCCTGTGCTGTGAAAGCTATCCAGGATCGTGATCGGGCTGAGAACGTCGACAGCAATCTCGACGACCTCGCCGCCTTTTTCACTTGCCAAGAGCACCACGGGTCCCGAGCTGAGATCCATGGTGATGGGAAAGGGGTCGATGACCTTCGATTCTTGCGAGCAGGCCGTGGGCGCAGCCAGCACCAAGAGGGTGCGCGCCACGAAATGCCAGGCTGACTTCACCGGCGCACAGTAACACGGGCATCCCCACAGCTTGGGTGGGCAAGGTGAGACCTGCGCGTCGCAGCGGGGTGTCGGCCCCCGTGGGAACCCGCTCTCCGCAGCCGGGGCGGCCCCCCCATTTTTGGGCGGCCGGGGCGGCGATCACCTTCGATAACTACTGGTTAATTCGAGGGCGCGACTTGGCATCCCTCTGGCATTTCGCCAACACAGGATCGTCCATGAACGTCGGCACCTCACCAGCTCTCGCTTCCGCAGGCCTCTTCGCTGTCTGCTTCAGCTGCTCCTTCCAGAGCCGTGGTGACGCTTCGGTCTGTCCTCGCTGCAGCTTCCCGATGATAAGCCGCAGCAGCCTCTCGCCGGCTGGAGGGATTCGCCTCGCCGACGTTTTGAATCGCGACTCGATTCGGCTGGGGGCGCCTCCTTTGCCAGGCGTGCACGCGGAAAAGAGACAGGCGCAGATGCTGGCGGAAGCGCGCCGAGCACGCATGAACAATCCCCTGATGTCCTT
>JAHEAK010000653.1 GCA_024642805.1 Kofleriaceae bacterium
GCCGATCTCGCCCTCCCAGACCATCGCCAATCTCGCCATCGGGCTCGGCTATCCGCTGCTGATTGTCGCTGCCGATAAGTTGGGCAGCATCAACCACGCCTTGCTCACTGTCGAGGCCGCGAGGCAACGTGGACTCGCCATCGCCGCGCTTGTCCTCTCCGCACAAGATGAGGCACCCAGCCAGCATTGGCAAAACCGCCAACAGATTCAGCAACACGCCGACCTGAAGATCCTCGATATGCCTTTTTGCACCTCCGACTCGGCATTCGCAGCCGCCGGCGACGCGATCCTCGAGCATCTCCTGGGCGAGCCGAGGGCCTGAGGCACAGCCCCGCGCACACCACCAGACCCTTTCAGCTTGGTCGGCGGCACTTGTGGCCCGCTCCGTTCGTGTGCCCAGCACATCACTCGCAACTACGACTAGTTCTTAGTTCCCATCAGCCCCAACGTGCCCGTCGCTGTTGCGTGTCCTACGAACTTTCCCGTTCATTCATCTAATGTCGAACTCGCAACTCACCTGCTACTTGTTCTTAGTTTTGTGCACACAAGAGCCCGCGTGGCCCGTAGTCGCCACCTGACTGCCACCTGACCGCCTCCCGCTGCGTAAGCCTTTTCCTTCCGCGCCAGGCACACCCACCACAGAGAACACAAGCGCCAGGCACACCCACCACGGAATCTCGATCACCACGCGCACAGCTTACTGCACATACCGAGCGCAAGACCGGGCGCAAGACCGAGCGCAAGACCAAGCGCAAGACCGAGCGCAAGACCGGGCGCAAGACCGGGCGCAAGACCGAGCGCAAGACCGAGCGCAAGACCGGGCGCAAGACCGGCGCACATGCCCAAGCCGAGACGCGGGACCATCGCAACCACACAGATGCGCCATGACAGCGACGAGAGGCCACGCCGGAGCAGAACTAGCGCGAGTCGCCAAGCCCGTGCACAGAGCTCGACCTTGCCAACGCCGCCTACTTGCCGATGCAAAAACGACTGAAGAGCTCGTCGAGCATCTCGTCGCCAATTTCCTCGCCGGTGATCTCTGCGAGGAGCTGCCGAGCGGTGGTGAGCTCGACGACCACCAGTTCCGCCGGGGCACGTGAGGCAATCAGGCCGGCGGCCGCGCTCAGGGCTGTGCCTGCTCCGGCCAAGCGGCTGCGTTGGCGCTCATTGGTCACCACCACTCCTTCCGCGCCCTCGCTGGCTCCGTCAGTGCATCGCCGCAGGATCTCGGCGCGCAGCTCGTCGAGCCCCTGCCGGTCCAGCGAAGAGGTCGCGATGCCAACGAGCTCGGCCGAAGGCTCCAGGTCGGCTTTCGAGGCGACGAGGATCTGTCGCGACCCTGCCACCTCCGGCACCAGACCACCGGCTTGATAGACAAGCAATTCGAGATCTGCTTTGGCAGCTCGTTCCGCGCCCATGGCGATGCCGCGATCTTCGACATCACTGTCGGCGCGCCGCTCACCGGCCGTGTCCACCAGGGTAACGGGCACGCCCTCCCAGACCACGGAGGCTTCCACGTAATCGCGAGTGGTTCCGGCCTCGGCGTGCACCAGGGCTCGCTCCTGCCCGATGAGGGCATTGAAGAGACTCGATTTGCCGACGTTGACGGGCCCGCGCAGCACCACGTCGATCCCGTGCTGTAGCGCTCGCCCCAATCCAAAACTTGCCGCTAACTCCTGGCAGCGCCGGGCGGTCTCGATCGCGTGCGCCTCCTGGCGATCTCGCTCGCTCGGCGGAAGATCTTCCTCTGGAAAATCGATGCCCGCTTCGGTCTCTGCCAAAAGCTCCATCACCCTGTCGATGAGGGCATCGATGCTGGCACGCAGCTGGCCGCGCAGCTGGCCCTGGGCCACTCGCAAGGCTTTCTCGCTCGAGGCATTGACGATGTCGGCAATGGCCTCGGCGCGGGTCAAGTCGATGCGGCGATTCTCGAAGGCACGCCGAGTAAACTCGCCAGGCTGAGCGTGGCGCCCTCCAGCGGCAATCACGCGCCTTAGAATCATTCCCATATTGGCGTCGCCGCCATGGGCGTGTATCTCCGCCACGTCCTCGCCGGTAAAGGAGCGAGGAGCGCGCATGAGCACGAAGAGCACTTCATCGAGACAGCGCTCTCCATCCCAGACGTGCCCATAGTCGAGATAGCGCTCACGCAACGACTCCGGCTTGCACCCGGTCACCTCCGCGAGAATGCGTGCCGACGCAGGTCCGCTGATGCGAATAATACCGACACCGCCAGCGCCAAGCGGCGTGGCAATGGCGGCAATCGTGTCGCCAGCTGGATGCATGCGCTCTTCGCTACGCTATTCGGGGAAGACGACGATGTGGCGAGATTCGCCTTCGCCTTCGCTGCGCGTGGTCACGCCCTCGAGCTCGGCTAGGCGCATGTGCACGATGCGCCGGTCGTAGGCCGACATGGGGCTCAGATCCACGGGCGCGCCCGATTCTTTGGCCTTGGCAGCCATGCGCTCGGCGAGGCTTTCCAGACGCTCGACATGACGCTCACGATAACCGCCTGCGTCGACGATGACCGGCTTGCCACGCTCTTCACGTCCCTGGCCAAGCACCTTGTTGCACAAGTGTTGGAAGGAATCGACGACCTGACCACGGCGGCCAATGATGCGCTGGGTGTCGCCATCGTCGTCACACTCGATGCGGAGCAACAGCTTGTCGTCTGTCTCCTCGCCCTCGACGCTTGCTTTGATCTCCATGCGCTCGAGGAGGCCCTCCAGGAACTCAATGGCCTTGTTCATGTCTTCTACGGTTTCGCTCTGTTCACTCATCTGGTGATTCTCCGCGTCATTTTCCAAATTGCTGTCTTGCAAGCCTAGGACTTGCGCTTCTTTTTGCCGCTCTTGTTCGAGCGTTTCTTGCTGGTCTGTGCACCAGAATTGTTCTTATTCCCACCCTTGTTGCTCGACTCCGACGCGCTGCTGTCATCGGACTCACTGCTCTCATCGCTCGACTCGACGTCGATCACCTTCTCGGCACCGGCCACCGCCATGGCACCGGCTGCGCCTTCTTCGCTCTTGTGCATGTAGAGGTGGTGCAGGGCCGTGAAGCAGGTGTTGGTAAAGATGTAGAGCGTGAGTCCAGCAGGGAAGAAGAAGGAGAAGACGCCGAACATGACGGGCATGCCGTACATGAGCATCTTCTGCTGCGCGCCGCTTCCTGTGCTCGGCGTGAGACGCGTCTGCAGGAACATCATGCCGGTGAGCAGCACGGGCATCACGTGATACGGGTCGGGCAGGGTCAGGTCATCGATCCAACCGCTGATGAAGGGCGCCTGGTACAACTCGCCGGCCACCGTCAGTGAGCGATAGAGCGCGAACCAAATCGGCATTTGCAGCAACATCGGCAAGCAGCCCGACATCGGATTGACCTTGTGAGCCTTGAACAGGTTCATGGTCTCGAC
>JAHEAK010000080.1 GCA_024642805.1 Kofleriaceae bacterium
TCTTCCTCGCTCCAAAAAGCTCCCGAGGGCTGGTTACCAGCGTCATCGCCATCACCCGCGCCAGTGCCATTGGATGCGGCGTTAGCCAGCGCCATGAGATCATCGGCGCCTGCCTGCGCGCTCGGATCGAATGGGTGCGCCTTGCCATTCTCGTCGAGGTACACGCCCTTGGGGGCATCGATGCGGGTTTCGCCTTCGCTGGTGGTGAGGGTCGCCCATCCCGTGTAGAGGACGAGGGCGAGGGTGGCTGAAGCGGCAAGGACCTTGTGGCGTTTGAGGAGTTTCATGGCTTGATCTTCGCTGGCAAGTGCGATGGCGGCGTGTCCGCGCATGCGCAGGGTGGTGTTGGGCAAGGAACCTGGTGTGATGGAGAACGCGCTACGGGCATCGACTTCGAGCGACCCGCGTTCGAGTTGGCAAGTGCTGCGAGTGCGTAGCGCCAGCGTGCTAGAGACGCCCAGCTCGAGCTTGGCCCTAGGCAAGAGGACCTGCGCGCGCTGCGAGGCCTGGGTGGAAAGCGAGAAGGGCAGGGCCTGATCGATAGCGACGCCCTGCACCTCGGTTCGGCCACGGCTCGTCACCAGCGACGCGCCATGGGTCGCGCTGACGCGTGCCAAGAGCGGCGATGGTTTTTCGCGCACCTGCCAGAGCGCGATCAGTAGCGCGCAAAAGGCGGCGGCCAGCGACAGGCGCCGCCACGGGCGCGCTCGGCGACCCTCGGCCAGTTGCTCCATCAAGGCCACGCTCAGGTCGATTTGTGCGGCTTGCTCGTGTTGGTGCTCGGCCAGCGAGCGCATGCGCTGCGCCAGCGCATGGCTCTCTTTGCATAGAGTCGCGCAGCTCGGGCAGCTCTTGCTGTGCTCGGCGAGCTCTGCGGGCAAGGCGGCCTGCAGATCCTCAGCGAGAGCCTGCTCGATGTGCGTGCACAGCTCACTGGTGGCCATCTTGCAGTTCCTTTCGCAGAGCGGCGAGTCCGCGATGCAGTCGAGACTTGATCGTGCCCATGCGCAGCCCGGTCATGGTCTTGATTTCGGTGAGCTCGAGGCCCTCAAAGTGGCGAAGCACGATCAGGTCGCGATGGTCGGCGCTGAGCCCTTGCAGGGCAGCCTGGAGTGCTACGTCCTCGCCTTGCATATCGCTGAAGGCGGCCGCCGCACTGCGCACCTGGCTTGCGCGCTCGGTCAGTCGCTCTTGCGCCTTGCTCTTCTTGAGGTGTGCCAGGCAACGCAAGCGCGCGATCTTGAGTAAGAAGAACTCCAGTTTGCCGTCCTCCCGATAGCTCTTGCGCTCGCGCCATAGCGTCAAGAACACCTCTTGGCTGAGATCCTGGGCGTGATGGCTGTCGCCGACAAATCGCAGGCTATAGGCAAGAATGCGAGTCTGATGGCGGCGAACGATGCGCCGAAAGGCATCGTGGTCTCCCAAACAGAGAGCCTTCATGTCCTGGGCGTCGAGACTGGGCATTGCTATGACTGCGCTCGCGCGCATGGCCGAGGCCATCACAGAAAAGGCTGGCAGGGAAGCACCCATCTACAAGCCAAGTGCCGATGTCGCGCAAAGGTTCCCTGCTCGGCGAAGAAAAAACCTACCCGATGGCCGGCGCTCTTCCATGCGCGCGTCGAGGACCTAAATTACCTGAATGAATCCGAATGTATGCGGGCTTTGCTCGCAGATCTCTTGCTTGCTTCGGGCGCTACAGATCCAGGCCGAGACCGGCGGTCAGGCGCGGTCCACGGGCAGTCGCCTGCAGATTTGCTTCATCGAATCGACTGTAGAAGTAGCCTGCTTCGAGGACGATCAAGGCGGGCCCCACGCTCTTGCGCGCTCCCAGGATGCCGCCGAAAGCCGGCCGAGTCGCGCTTTCGGTGACCATGCCCGATGCACTCGACGATGTGGTGAAGGCACTGAAAGACGCGCCCATGGCACCGCCCCCGTAGACCTGCACCGGCCAGTGAAATTCGTAGACGGCTCTGGCCATGATCGCAAGCGATCGGAACTTGCTATCGACGCTCAGTCCACTCACCTCGTCGCTTTGGGTCTGGCGATTGGCAAAGTAGCCAGTCTCCATGCCAAGCGCTAAGCTCTGCCGACCGAGCGGTACGCGAAACGAGGCATCCGCGGCCAGCGCCAGGTCCGTGCTCTTGGCAAAGTGGTTGGCGACGCCAAGGCGGGCACTGCCAACGAAACGCGAAGGTGTGGCGTCGAGATCGATGGTCAGGCTCGAGGATGGCCCGTCGACGGCGCGCGCCGTGATTTGATCGGAGCCATCGCTGCGTCGGAAGGGGCCGATATACTGATAACGCACGGGCCCGTCTTCAGCTGCCGGTAAGGCTTGCAAGCTGCCTTGGCTAGCGTCCACGACCAGCGCGCCCGGCGAAGTCGAATTGCCAAAGGCGTCGAAGGCCCGCAAGGTAATGATGGCCGTGTCCTCCTGATTGGCTCGCACACGGGTATCGCTGCTCCGCAGGACCAGCTTGGCCACCGGACCGGGGGCAAGGCGCAGCGTGGCACGTGCTTCGAGCTTGGTGTCGACGATGGTTGCGCTCACCTGGGCTTCGGCGTTTTCCGAGACCTTGGTTCCGGGCGTCCAACGGGCGACAAAGCTGGTCTCACTGAGCGTTTCCACATCGGAGAGCTCGCCGATGTCGCTGGTCAGCACTGGTTGCACCTTGCGCGGCAGGCGCATGCCCGGGTAGTGCAGGTCGATGTGTACCTCGATCGGCGTCGCTTCGCCGGCTACGAAAGTGCTGCGGTCGAGTGCTACATCGATACGATCGGGAGCCTCAGGTGGAAGCTCGGCCTGGCAAAAAACGGCCGGAGCTGGCGAATCTTTGAGATTGACGCTCAAGGTGGACGAGGCCTGCGCGGCAGGCGTGTCGACGCGGAAGCGTGTCGAATAGACGCCGGGCTGGCGCTCTGCCGTGGAGCTGAGCGTGCCAATCGAAGCACTCAGCTCGAAGCGCGCGTCGCGCAGTGGATTGCCCTGGGCATCGAAGGCGAGCACAAGGAGGTCATCGCCGCCGGAGGGACAAATCCCAAAGACCTGCTGAAGGTGTGGGACGCCCAGCTCTTGGGCTTCCTGCTTTTGATTGCCAAGTGCGTCAGAACTCACCAGGGTCGCGCTTGCAAAGCCGGGCGGCACGATGATCTCGATGCGTCCTGATCCTTTGCGATCGAGTTTGATAGGTCCAAAGATGCTACCGGCCAGGTGTACTTCCACCTGCGCCTTGGGCTCCGAGTCGATGCGCAGAGTCGGCTGCCCATGTAGAGGTATACCGAGGAAGTCGATAACGCTCCGGTCTTGGTTGTATGCAGCGATGACGGCAACCTGGGGAAAACGAGTCGGCGGCGGGGTGTATGTTGCGACGAGGCGACCGTCGCGAAGCACGGGAAGGGAAAGGCTTCCAGCGCTAGCGACGATCTTGAGTGGCGTGTCGACATTCTTGAGGCTGACTTCCACAGCTCCGTCCTTGCCGAGCAAGAGCGAGACCGGGCCAGTCATCTGCAGCGGGCCCTTGAGGCTCCGCGTGGGTGGTTGTTTGGGCTGCGCTTGTTTGCCGTGGGGGTGGGCGGGTTGAGCCCGTTGTTGAGCCCGTTGTTGAGCCAGGGCGTGGCAAGGCAGCGCGCTCACGATGGCCACCGCAATGACGAGGGGCAAGCGAGCGCCGGCCCTTGATGCCATTCGCTGGTGGCACTCGACACCTGAGGCCACGCGTAGCTCTCCACAAGCCCTTGCTCGCTGACTCACCACTCGACTCCTGTCTGCACATCGGGAGCCTTTGAGTCGACGAGGACCTCAGGTAAGGTCTGCGCCTTCGTCCTGCCAATGGCGTCCTCGACGACAAGCTTCAGGCGATTTCGACCCTCGCGCAGCGTAACCTTGGTTTCGAACATGCCCCGCTCATTGGCCTGCACACGCACGGTGCCGATGCTGACAATGGCACCCGGAGTCGTCGTACCGCGCACGATGGTTTCTCGTACGCGCAACTGCTGGGCGGTCTTGCCGACCTTGAGTAGCAGCGCCGTGGGAAGTGTTTCGGGACGCGAGGGTGGACCATCGCCGATGACCACGGATTGCTGTCCCTCTGTGACCTCGACGCTGCCACCGGCCGCGTTGACCGCGACTTTACCGCGACGAGATGCGACAGCCACTTGCCCTTTGCCAGTCGAAATCACCGAGAACTCACCGTCGTCGGTTTCCGCCAACGCACTCGAACCGCGAGCGGCAACTCGCAGTCTCGACTCGCTCGCTGCGACCACGTTGGCAGCCAGACGGCCATCGACGATTTCGACTGTCGACAGCCCGCTGCTCAAGAAGGGCACCGTGAACTCACCGGCCAGTTCGACGGTTGTGCCTTGCTCACCGATTTCTAGCGTGGCGCTCGCGTCGAGCCCGACCGTTCGCAGCGCGTCACTTACGCTGACCAAGTCGCCAACCGCTAGGGGCTGCCACTCGCCCGATTCGTCTCGTCGCTCCAGGCTGCCTTTGAGCGCGCGCACCTTGACCTGCTCGGTCTCGGGAACGAGGGCTATGTCCTCGACGGCAGCGTCGTTGGCGCTTGCAATCGCGCGCTCGACGGCGGGGCTCTGTGCCTCGTCTGTGGCGAAGAGCTGGTTGTAGACCAAATAGCCAGCCATGAAGACAACGAGAAGAATGGCGGCAGCCGTTGCCAGTCTCCTGCCCATCAGGGCGCCTCCTCTGGATTTTGAAGGGCGGGCAAGCGCACCTGCAGACTGGCACCGCCAAGCTCGCTCTCGCCGACCGCGAGGGTGCCGTCGATCGCGTGCAGGATGTCCTGGCTGACCGCCAGGCCCAGACCTGTGCCCATCGGCTTGGTGGTGAACTTGCGCTCGAAGATACGTTCGCGATGCTCGGCAGGGACGCCTGGGCCCGAGTCATCGAAGGACACGCACACCAGGCCCTGGTCTTCACGAACGATGCTAATCCGAACGGTGCCGCCTTCGGGCGTCGCTTGCATGGCGTTGAGCAGCAGATTCAAGAAGACCTGCCCGAGAGAGGAGGGATCGGCATGCACCCGCCACTCGGAGCTCGGTTCGGGACACACGAGCGCCAAGCGCTTCATACCCATCTGATGCTGCACCAGGCGCGAAGAGGAAACGATGACCTCGCTCAGGTTGATGTCCCGAAGCTGAGGCGACGAGAGCATTCCTTGGGTTGCCGTCGTAGAAATCTGCGCGAGAAGTGTTGCGTGCAAGTGGATGCAGCGCTGTGCCTCGGTCTCGATGAGCTTCAAGATCTCGGCCATCTTTGCCGGATCGTGTTGTCGGCGCTGGCCGACCTGCGCAAACGACAAGATAGCGGTCAGGATGTTCCGGGACTCGTGGCTGACGCCAGCGAGAAGCTCGCCGACCGCGACCATCTTTTGCAGATTCGCGTCGGTTGGCTCCGGTGGGATCGCAGGAGGCGCGTCGTTTGTGTCGGTTGGTTTCATAGGTTCACGCTAGGTGGGCTCGCTGTGTGGCGACAGGAAAGATCAAGGTCATGGTGGTGCCTTCGCCGAGCTTGCTACGCACACGCACGATGCCGTGGTTCGCGGTAATGATCTGATGGGCCTCGGCGAGCCCCAGTCCCTGTCCAAGCCAGTGATCCTTGAGAGTGAAGAAGGGCTCAAAGATCTTCTCGATGGCCTCTGGTGGAATGCCTTTACCGGAATCGCCAATCTCGATCTCGACGAGTCTGGCGTCCAGTCGTCTGCACGAGAGGCGCAGCTTGCGTTGCGCGCCTTGCATGGCTTTGATCGAATTGTCCAGCATGTGAACCAGCGCTCCCTGCAGCTGCATTCGCTGTACGTAGATGTTCGGGGTATCGGGCTGACGATCAATGACCACATCGATCTTGGCCTCGTCGACTCGCGTCTGGACGATCTGCAGGGCGGCCTCCAGGATGTCCTCGGGCTTCTGGTCGGTCATGCCTCGTCCCGAGGTCTCGGAGAGAGTCTGCATGCGCTGCACGATGTCGCGAATGCGCAGCGCACTCTCGGCGAGCTTGTTGAGCACCACGGCCTGCTTGTCTTGCGATGGATCTTTTGCGGCGCGTGCCTCGAGCACCTGCGCGAAACTGATCACGGCGGTAAGTGGGTTGTTGATCTCGTGCGCGATGCCGGCGCTCATGGCCGCTACCGCCGCCAGCTTTCTCGACTCCAGTAGTTGTCCCTGCGCATCCGAGAGCGCCTGGGTGCGCTCCTCGACTCGATGCGTGAGCTCCTGGTTCCAGCTTTGAATCTCGGCACACATCGCGTTGAAAGCGGTCGAGAGCTGCGCAAATTCGTCTCGCCCTTCGACGGGAATCGACACGGCGTAGTTTCCCTTGGCAATCTCGGCAGTGGCTCCGGCCAAGGTGGCGACCGGGCGTGTGATCGCTCGAGCCAGGTACAGACCGGCAAGGAGCGCACCCAACGCGCCCAGGGCAATCCAAAAGATGACCTGATTGCGAATACGACGGCCAGGCGCAAAGGCCACCGAAGCAGGCTGAGTGGTCACCATGGTCCAGCCAGGGCCAGCAGGTGAGGCCGCGGCAAGCACGTCTCGCTGATCACCGTCTCGGTAGCGCATCGTCGTCGATGTCTCGATGGGCAGACGCGCCAAGAGTGTTTCGCCGAGTTGGATGTGGTTGCTACCAGAACACAGAAGGGTGCGATCGCGATTGACGAGGCTAATCTCGAGATCAGCGGCGCGCGAGCTGGCCAATGCCTCACATAGGCGCTGCAGAGAAATTCCGACGCCGACCACCCAATCGTGCCCATCTGGGCCGGCCACCGAGAATGCGATCGGCACGATGGCGGCGCTTGTCGCTGTTGGTGGCACCGGCGAGCCGATGCTCACGCCCGAGTGTAGGGCTTCGGCCAAGGGCAATCGACGGCCGAATTCCTGAAGCTCTTGAGAATCCATGATCACATGGCTGGTGAGGGATGCGGTCTCGGTTCTTGCATCGCGGTAGACGCTAGGACCAATGCCCGTGCCTTCGCTATCTAGGACGGCAACCACCGCTATGTCGTCGAGTTGATCGTAAATCAACCACTGCACCTGCGCGAGCTCCCCCTCGTTCAGTGCGCTCCAGTCGATGCGCTCGCGGATCAAGTCGGAGAGCACGTCAGTGGCGTTGTTCATGAGATTTTCGGAGCGAGCGGCTCCGAGCTCAGCGGTCTTTTCGTGCAGCTCTTTGAGAGTCTCGCCGAAGGATTGCTGATGCAGGTTGAGCATGGTGTACGCCGATATGGATATCGGCAGCAGCGCCACGAAGATCACGATGGTGATGAGCTTGAGCCGAACACTCATCGCGCGCCGCCTGTCATGAAGCCCTTTTGACGGCCTGGGCTAGGCTTCGCAGGCGCGCGTCGAAGTCGGGACTGTCGGGCTCGCTGGTGATGATGGCGGCGATCTTGAGTTCGATCAGTCGGATGGTGGTGCCAACGTCCAGGCCATTGGATATGACCGCGACAGACACTCCCGGAGCCGCTTTGCGCACCCGAGAGACTAGCTCGATGACATTGGAGGCCTCGTGAATCATGAGCAGCGCTGGCCGCCAGGAGGCGAGCTTCTCAAAGAGCTCTGCGACGCTCTTTGCGCTTACCACCTCCAGCTCTTGTGAACGGAGCGTGTCCTGCATCTGCATGCCAATCTTGGTGGTCGCACAGGCGAGCAGAACCGTGTCCTTGCGAAGCGGCGCCTCTGAGGCGGGCCCCTGTCCAGCTCGAGTTGAGGGCGTGGCATCGGCGGCATTCCCCCTCGAGTTGCGGGTCAGCTGTGCGGCTGGCAAAAGCTCTGAGCGCTGCAAGAGCTCCGTGGCACGATCGAGAACGTGGAAGACATTCTTGAAGGGTTTCTCTATGTAGGCGTCGATCCCAAGATTGGCGGTCTCGACAGCGCTGGCCAGGTTTGGAAAGCCAGTGATGAGCATGATGCGAGTGAATGGATCGCTTGCGCGTATCTCGCGGATGAGATGCACGCCGTCCATATCGGGAAGGTTCTTGTCGGTGATGATGAGATCGAAGGGCTCAGCCCGGTGCTTGGCGAGCGCGAGCTCGGCCGAGGTACTCACTTCGATGTGCCAGTCAACCTCCTCAAAAGCCATCTGCAGAGCCAGTAACACCGATGCTTCATCATCGACGATGAGCACGCGCTTTCTTCGGCCGTCGGCCATCAGTCTGCTTGCCCACCCACGGCATCAGCGCCGGTGTCTAGCAGTCGCCGAACGGATTGTGGCAGGGAGTCGCGCGTGAAGGGTTTCTCGAGCACCAGCGAACGGTGGCGCACGAGTTGGAATCGGCTGGACAGATCGCCGTGGTAGCCGGAGACATAGAGAATGGGAACATGAGGCGCCAACTCGCGCAGCTTGAGTGCCAGCTCCAGGCCACCCATCTTCGGCATGACGATGTCAGTGATGACCAGGGCAAATGGGCCTTGGCTCTGCCAGATCTGTAGTCCCTCTTCGCCGTCGCTCGCCTCGGTCACACTGTAGCCGTGGCGCACCAGCAGGCGCTTGGCGGATCGGCGCACGATGGCGTTGTCCTCGACGAGCAGCAGGGATTCCTGACCACCAGCCATGGCCTTGAACGGCACAGGTGGCTCGACCTCCTCTTCCACTGCTCGTGGCAGATAGACCTTGAAAGTCGTCCCCAGCCCGCCTTCGGAATACACGGTAACGTGCCCACCGCAGAGCTTGACCACGCTGTAGACGATGGCCAGACCTAGACCCGTTCCCTGACCAATCTCCTTGGTGGTGAAGAAGGGTTCGAAGACACGCGAACGCAGCTCGGGGGCGATGCCGGTGCCCGTGTCACTCACCGCCAATTGAATGAACTTGCCTGCTCCCACGCCCGGATACTGCGTCGCGAAATCTTGATCGACCTCGACGTTCTTGGCGGAAATCGAAATGGCCCCGCCCTCGGGCATGGCGTCGCTGGCGTTGACGCCCAGATTCATGATCACCTGGTGCAGCTGGGTGCTGTTGACTCGTACCTGGCCGAGGTCATCGTCGATCTTCACATCCAGCGAGATGTTCTCACGCAAGAGTCTTCGCAGCATTCGATCGACCTCTTGCAGAACCGGTCCCGGTGACACCAGCTCGGGCTTGGAATCGTGATGTCGGCGTGAGAAGAGCAAGAGTTGGCGACTCAGATCGGCGGCGCGATTGGCGGCCTCCTGAATGTCGGAGAGCAGCTCCTGCGACTCGTCGCTGAGCCCGGAGTCGTCTCGCAAGATGCCGCCGAGCGAGATGATGACCGAGAGCGCGTTGTTGAAGTCATGAGCAACGCCGCCCGCCATCCTACCGAGCGCGTCCATCTTGCTGTGTTCTTGCAGATGCGAGAGCAGACCAACCCGATCGGTCACGTCGACGCCAACCACGATGGTTCCTTGTCGCTGCTCTTCGCCAATGGTCTCGACAGGATCGGTGGCTGAGGCGCTGCTGACCTCAAAGGTGCGTTCGGCCCCCGATCTGGTGACCATGCGAACCACCTTGCGCTGGGTTGCTCGTTCACCTCGCCGCCGCTCGTTGAAAGCCCAGTAGACGGCCGGATCATCAGTGCCAGGGGTGATGAACTCTTTGTAGCTCTTGCCGATTAGCTCGCTTGGCCTGTAGCCAAGCAAGGCGGCGCCCTGGTTGCTGATCCGGCGAAACCTGCCCTCGTCGGTAAGGAACCACACCACACCAGGCACGACTTCGAAGAGGGTCTCGTAGTTGCGGAAGAGCTCATCGCGCTCGCACTCGAGGGTGTAACTGCTCCAGGCTCGCTTGACCTTCTCCACGATGAGCTGGGTCTCGGCTGGTTTGGGCACATAGTCGAAGGCCCCCGATTGCAGCGCGGCGATGGCGGAGTCTGTCGTCGGAAAGCCCGTGTGCAACAGAACCTTGATGCGTGGGTACTCGGCACGAATCAGCTTGAGGAGCTTTAGGCCCGACTCGCCATCCGGGAGGTTTTTGTCCAAGATGGCGACGCCAAATTCGTGGTTGCCCAGTGCTTTGATGGCATCGGCGGCATTGGAGACGGTGATGGCCGTGAAGCCCGCGTCGGCCAAGACCATCTCAAGGGCGAGACAGATGGAGTCCTCATCGTCCACCAAAAGGACGATTCGCTCGTTACCACCCATCTGGGCATTCTACCACTCGGCCTTGCCTGGCTTGGGTGGAGCGGCTGCAATTGAGGACAGACATGAGGGAGGGGCCGTGGTGGATGCGGAGGGCACGTAGGTGTAGGGCGCCTACGTGATCCCATCGCGCTCCCAGGCCCTCGCTGGCTCGCGTGGTCTTGCTGGCTCGGGGGCTTACGCGGCTTGTCACGGCGAGCTTGTCTCGCGTTGCTCGTCTCGCGCGGCTTGTCTCGGCGAGCTTGTCTCGCGTTGCTCGTCTGCCACCGGCTGTGAGCGTCCGGGCATTTTCTCTCGTGTCATGGGCGGCCCCAGAAAGCACATCCATTGTTGGCTCGCAGATGTTTCCGCGCGTGGGGGCCTGATGATGAGCACAGCCTAGCCTCATGCTAGCCGCCTGTAATCAATGACAATATTTGACTGCCGACAAGTCGTCAGAACGACTCAGTGCTGCCCATATTTCGGCGCCCGTACGAGCCCCCCAGGAAGGGAGGGCTTGCCCGTGCCTCACGCGCCGTGGATGGGGTGGCTAAAAATCCGGGATTCACGGTGCCTGTAGGTCGGCTATGCGCCCGCTTGCCCAAGGAGTTTCGAGGGAAAATTAGCTGGCCTATTGCCGGCCGGTACCTGGTATACGTCGCCCCCGCGAGATGTATCAGCTAACCAAGCCCGCTCACTTTTTTGCCTTTCATCCCATGGGAGAAGTCCCACAGCGATGGCGTTCCAAACTTCGTCGTTTGACCGTCGGCTCCGAGGAGGGGGCGATGGTCCGATGGTCGTACCACGACGGCAGCACCTGGGCGCTCGTGCTCTTCGAAGGCACCAAGCGGGATCCTGCATCGATCGTTGGCTGGGCCGTCTTCACTCTGCAAGAAGCTGAGCATCCTATCGTCGGTGTGTACGTCGATCCAAAGAGGCGCGGTCTCGGCTACGGCAGTGAGTTGGTCACGCGCCTCATCGATCAGTGCAAGGACAAGGTTCGCCAAGGCAAGATCTACGCGGTCTCTGACTGGTGGCCCAAGTACACCGAGATTATCGGTACCGCTGGTTTCGAACAGCTCGAGTGGGATTGAGTTCTTCGTTCGGGGATTCGCGCACCGGTAGCATCCAGCGCGGCCCCGAGCCAGCTGCCACTCGCCTCGGCATGGTGTAGTTCGGATCGACAGCGATCCAGCGAGCGCCCTGGCGGCGCGGCATGGCGAAGTCCGTGCTCGAAGCGCTCAGCGTCAGCACGCGCGAGTCGATGATCTCACCGCTGTCATCGAGGGTGGCTAGTTGCAGCTCGCCTCGGAAGTCGAGCTTCGAGGACTGGGAGATGTGGCCGCGTAGGCTGGCGCCGCGCACTTCGAGATCGGTGATGCGCCAGTCGGGAGCATCGGCGGTCGAGAGCCAAAGCCCAAAGCGCCGTGCCTCCTCACTGCTCACGACGTCGGCGATCGACTGCTGCAGCTCGCCCCAGCCCACGTTCAGGCCTTTGTACTGTTGCACGAAGAGGCTGAGGATCTGACGCATCTTGCGGGCACCCACTCGTGACTCGAGCTCTTGCAGAATCAGTGCTCCCTTGCCGTAGAGCACGGCCGAGCGCAGGCCGGCGTCTGGTCTCGCGACGTCCTCATCGGCCAGAGCGAAGTCTCTATTCGCTGCGACTTGTTCGTAGCCCACGACCCAGCCCCAGCGCAGCTGACGGGCCCGCTCGGCGGCAAGTGGCCACTGCGACAGATAGCTGGCAAGCGCCTCGGACCAGCGCCCGCTCGGATCGCGCAGCTGGCCGGCAAACCAGGCGTGGGCGAGCTCGTGAGCAATGGTCGGCAGCAGATGCTCCTCGGCAAAGAACTCCTTGCCGATGACCATGAGCTCGCGCAGGCCGAGAGCGCCATGACCAGCCGCGTAGTTGGCGTCGAGGATTCTGTAGCGGGTCGTAGGGAACGCACCAATGGTCGCGAACTGCTCCATACTCGCGCGAATCGCGGCCGCTACAGGAGCGGCCATCGACGCGTGCTCGGGACGCAGCCAGATCTCAAATTGGGTTGCCTCGCACTCTACCTTCTCGATCACGTAGGGCACCCTGGATCCAATGAGGGGATAGCGATCCAGGGACTCGGCTTCGAGCAGGTAGCGCGTCTGTCCCGAGGCCTCGGAGCTACTGGACGCGAAGGGGGTTGCCAGCTGGTAGCTAGAGGGCAGGGATAGGCGCAGGGACCAGTGCGCGCGGCCACCCAAATAGGGCATCCAATGCTCGAAGAGAACGAACTCACCATCGGAACTGGTAAGTGCCGTGCTCGGCAACGTACCTGCGTAGCGTATGCTCAGCTCGGCGCGCTCGCTCCCCGGCAGAATCTCGACGATCAGAAGATCTCCGAAGCGCGTAAAGGCAAGTCGTCGCTCGTCCTGCATGATCGTGTCGATCACAAGGCCACCCTCTTCTTCTGCGAAGAAGTCGAAGAGCAAATAGGGTTGGCCGGCCGAAAGAACTTCGATCTGTGCCTCGACCTGCAGGTAGTGACGCTCGGGATCGAGCTGGGCATCGGCGCGAACGCTCAGCTGGGAGGGAGCTGCCTCGATTCGCTCCGGTATGTGATCGCGCAGCCGCCATTGCCCGGCCAGCGGGCCAAGATAGGCGCAGGAAAACTCGAACCAGTTCTCCTCCGCCAAGACACGTGGCGTAACGACCAGGCCTTTGCCGGCCGGAAAGCGCACCACGAAATCGA
>JAHEAK010000654.1 GCA_024642805.1 Kofleriaceae bacterium
ACGCCTCGCTGACCAAGGGCGCCGGTCGCAAGCTCACGGTTCCCGCCAATGACCGCGTGGAAGTGCGATTCCCTGCCGCCGCCGAGATGGCAGGTGTCGCTCGTTTCCAGGTGGCCGCGCAAAGTGGCAGCTTCGAAGATGCCAACGAGTTCTCGCTGCCCGTGTGGACGCCGGCCACTACCGAGGCCTTTGCCACCTATGGCGAGATCGACTCGGGTGCCATTGCGCAGCCCGTGCGCATGCCACCCAACGTGGTCAAGGACTTTGGCGGACTCGAGATCAGCACGAGCTCAACCCAGCTGCAGGCGCTCACCGATGCATTGCTCTATCTCATTCAGTATCCCTACGAATGCAGTGAGCAGACCGCCTCACGCATCATGGGTGTGGCGGCGCTGCGCGATGTGCTCGACGCCTTCAAGGCTGACGGAATGCCGAGCAAGACCGATATCGAGGCCACGATTGCTCGCGATATAGAGCGCCTCAACTCGATGCAAAACTGGGACGGCGGCTTTGCCTTCTGGTTGCGAGGCTACGAGAGCTGGCCGTACATCAGCATCCATGCCGCGCACGCGCTAACCCGCGCCAAGGACAAGGGCTACGCGGTTCCCGCCGAGATGTTGTCGCGGAGCCGCTCCTACCTGCAGGACATCGAGCGACACATTCCGAGTTACTACAGTCAGAGCACGCGCCGCATGTTGGTCGCCTATGCCCTCTACGTCCGCAAGCGGATGGGTGACACCGATGTGGTCAAGGCCAGGGGACTGTTCAAGGAAGCAGGGCTCAAGGGCCTGTCGATGGAGAGCATCGGCTGGCTAATGAGCGTCATGCACGGCGACTCGGGTTCGAAGGCAATCTTGGCTCAGATGCATCGCTACCTTGGCAACAAGGTCAGTGAGACGGCGGCCACCGCCAACTGGGTCGACGGCTACGCGGATGACGCTCACCTGGTGCTCTACTCGAGTCGGCGAGCCGATGCCGTGCTGCTCGAGTCGCTCATCGAAGACAAGGGCAATAGCGACCTCATACCCAAGGTGGTGCGTGGCCTGCTGGCTCATCGCGAGAAAGGCAAGTGGAGCAACACGCAAGAGAACGTCTTTGTCTTGCTAGCGATGGACGCCTACTTCCAGGCCTACGAGAAGGTCACGCCCGACTTCGTCGCTCGCATGTGGCTCGGTGCCGACTACGCTGGCGAGCAGCGCTTCAAAGGCCGCTCGACAGATCGCAACCAGGTAGAGGTGCCCATGTCCTATCTCGCCAAGAGCAAGGGCGATCAGGATCTGGTCATCTCCAAGGAAGGCAAGGGTCGCCTGTACTACCGCATCGGCATGAGCTACGCGCCGAAGAATCTGAAGTTGCAGCCAGCGGATCATGGCTTCGCCGTCGAGCGCGTTTATGAGGCCGTCGACGACAAGGGCGACGTCGTCAAACAGTCGGATGGCAGCTGGAAGGTCAAGGCCGGTGCGCGGGTTCGCGTTCGTCTGACCATGGTCGCGGAGAATCGTCGCTACCATGTTGCACTGGTCGACCCATTGCCCGCTGGCCTCGAGCCCATGAATCCCGCGCTTACGGTGACCGGACCGGTTCCGCAGGATCCATCCGAGCAAAACAACAGCGGACCGTATTGGTGGTGGCGACGCACCTGGTTCGAGCACCAGAACATGCGCGACGAACGGGTGGAGGCCTTCACCTCGCTCCTGTGGGCTGGCGTGTACAACTATAGCTACGTGACGCGCGCGACCACGCCCGGCCACTTCGTGGTCCCGCCCACCAAGGCAGAGGAGATGTACTTTCCTGAGACATTTGGCCGCAGTGCAAGCGACATCCTGATCGTCGAATAGCGACTCCGAAATATCTGGTCAGACGTGGGAAAGATGCGCGCCCACGGCTGACCGGCCTTTGGAGCTATGTAGAATGTCTGCTCGCATGTCGTCCCCTGTTGAACCGCACATCCCGGCCTCTCAGACGCTACCGGAGATAACGATCAAGGCGGTGGTCACCTCCATCGTGCTCTCTGCGGTGCTCGCTGGGGCCAATGCCTATCTCGGGCTCAAGGTCGGGCTCACGGTGTCGGCATCGATTCCGGCCGCCGTGCTCTCGATGGCTATCCTGCGGATGTTTCGCCAACACAACATCCTCGAGAACAACGGGGTGCAGACCGCGGCTTCGGCGGGCGAGTCTCTGGCCGCTGGCGTGATCTTCACCTTGCCCGCCCTCATCATGCTCGGCTACTGGCAGAAGTTCGAGTACCTGCCAACCATGGCCATCGCTTTCTTTGGCGGCACCTTGGGCGTCATGTTCACGATTCCCTTGCGCAGGGCGCTCATCATCGAAGCCGACTTGAAATTCCCGGAAGGCGTAGCCACTGGTGAAGTTCTGAAGGCTGGTGAGACCGGCGGCGGTGGTGCCAAGCTCATCGCCTACGCGGGTCTTGCTGGGGCTTTTGTCAAACTCTTGCAGAGCGGCTTTCAGGTGGTGGCGGGCGCTCTCGATGCAGCGATTCCACTCGGCGGTCGCGCGCAGGCCGGCATTGCCTCGGAGATGTCAGGCGCGCTCCTGGCGGTCGGCTACATCGTTGGTCTCAACGTCGCGATCCTGGTTTTCGCCGGCAGCATCATTTCCTACTTCATCGCCATCCCCCTGTACATGGCACTCGCCGACAGCTCGGTGCTCGACGCCATCCTGGGCAATGCCGATGGCTTCGATGCCGTCAAAGCCGTCGCCAGTGCCAAGATTCGCTTCCTGGGTGTCGGCGCCATGGCCACCGGCGGTTTGTGGGCCGTCGTCTCGCTCTACAAGCCCATCACCGATGGCATTCGCTCCAGCCTCGCCGCGGTCAAGGCTGCCAAGAGCGGTGGAGAAGACACGACGCCGCGCACCGACAAGGACATTCCCATCAACATGGTGATGATCGGTACCATTGCGCTGGCCATTCCCATCCTCGTCGTCTTCTTTTACGTCATCGACAGGCAGGCACTCAGCATCAGTGACGGCACCTACGTAACCACCATCCTGGTGT
This sequence comes from Kofleriaceae bacterium, assembly GCA_024642805.1. Taxonomy (GTDB): domain Bacteria; phylum Myxococcota_A; class Polyangia; order Haliangiales; family Haliangiaceae; genus NORP324. The sequence continues at coordinate 3,017 of JAHEAK010000654.1, forward strand.
GTTTGCTCTTCAGCCTGGTTGCCGGCTTCTTGTTCTCGTCGGTGGCGGGCTACATGGCTGGTCTGGTTGGCTCATCAAACAATCCCATCTCAGGTGTGACCATCGCTTCGATCTTGTGCATCAGTTTCATCTTGCTGGGCATCCTCGGCAGCCAGGTCGACTTCGCCGATATCGCCAAAGCGCGTGCGGCAGCAGCCACCGCTCTGTTGGTCGGCGGTGTCGTCTGCTGTGCTTCGGCCATCGCCGGCGACAACATGCAGGACCTCAAGGCAGGTCAGATCGTCGGCGCTACGCCCTACAAGCAGCAGATGATGCAGATCCTCGGTGTCGCCGCCGCCGCCCTCGTGCTCGCCCCCGTGCTGCAACTCTTGCTCGAAGCCTACGGCCTGGCGG
>JAHEAK010000081.1 GCA_024642805.1 Kofleriaceae bacterium
AACCGATATGTGGTGCCGCTATCAGCGCCTGCGCGGCAACAGCTGCCTGTACATCTGTGCCGATGACGCCCACGGAACGCCCATCATGTTGCGCGCCCGTAACGAAGGCATCACGCCCCAAGAGCTCATCGACAACATGCAGAAGCGACACGAAGCAGATTTTGCCGACTTTGGCATTCACTTCGACGAGTTTCACAGCACCCACTCGCCCGAGAACAAGGAAGTTGCGCAGAGCGTGTACCGCTCGCTGCGCGAGGGCGGCCACATTCACACTAAGACCATCGAGCAGGCCTACGACCCCGAAGCCAAGATGTTCTTGCCCGATCGCTTCATCAAGGGCACCTGCCCGCGCTGCAAGTCCCTCGATCAGTATGGAGACTCGTGCGAGAAGTGCGGGGCCACCTACGCGCCGACGGATCTCATCGATCCGGTCTCGGTCATTTCTGGCGAGGCTCCGATTCGCAAGGAGAGCGAGCACTACTTCTTCAAGCTCGCCGACTTCCAGGACATGCTGCAGACCTGGACCTCTCGCGAAGGCATGCAGCCTGAAGTCTACAACAAGCTCAAGGAATGGTTCGAAGGCGGCCTGCGTGACTGGGACATCTCACGCGACGCCCCCTATTGGGGTTTTGAAATCCCAGACACCACCGACAAGTTCTTCTACGTCTGGCTCGACGCACCTTGCGGCTACATGGCTAGTAGCAAGAAGTACTGCAAAGAGCACGGCGTCGACTTCGACAGCTACTGGGCCCAGGACTCGAGCGCCGAGGTTTATCACTTCATCGGCAAAGACATCGCCTACTTTCACTGCCTCTTCTGGCCGGCCATGCTGCATGGCGCCGGCTTTCGCACGCCGACCGCCGTGTACTGCCACGGCTTTCTGACCGTCGACGGCCTGAAGATGTCCAAGAGCCGGGGCACCTTCATCAGTGCTCGCACCTACCTCGACCATTTGGACCCCGAGTATCTGCGCTACTACTTCGCGGCCAAGCTCAACGCCGGCCTCGACGACATCGATCTCAACCTCGAAGACTTTCAGCAGCGCGTCAACTCTGACTTGGTCGGCAAGCTCGTCAACATCGCGTCGCGCTCCAAGATCATCGAGAAGCAGTTCGATTGCATGCTGGGTGATAGCCTGCCCGAACCCGAGCTCTATGCCGAGTTCGTCAATTCCGGAGACGAGATTGGCGCCCTCTACGAGGCCCGCGAATTCTCCAAGGCAGTTCGCAAGATCATGGCCCTTGCTGACAAGGCCAATCAGTACATCGACGAGCAGAAGCCCTGGCTCTTAGCCAAAGAGCCCGCGACCCTTGCGCAGGCGCAAGCGGTGTGCACGCAGGGCCTCAACATGTACCGCTGCCTCATCACCTATCTGTCCCCCATCGTGCCCCGCCTGGCCAAGGACTCCGAGGAGCTACTGGGCATAGAGCTGCGTTGGGACGAGATGGCCACGCCACTGCTTGGCAAGAGAATTTCCGCATTCAAGCACCTCTTGCAGCGCGTGGACAAGGACAAGGTGGCCGCCATGGTAGAGGCCTCCAAGCCACCGAGCGCGCCCGCGGCCAAGAGCGAGCCGGCGGCCAAGCAGAAGGCCAAGACGAAGACCCAGAAGGCCAAAGAACCGGTTGCTGGCAAGAGCGAGACCAGCGACGGCCCCATCTCCTTTGACGACTTCGCCAAGGTCGAGCTGCGTGTCGCAAAGATCGTCGCCGCCGCTCACGTCGAGGGTGCCGACAAACTCTTGCAGCTGACGGTCGAACTTGGCGAAGCACAGACTCGAAATATCTTCGCCGGCATCAAGGAGGCCTACACACCCGAGGACTTGGTAGGACGTCTGGTCGTCGTGGTCGCCAACCTCGCGCCTCGCAAGATGCGCTTTGGCATGAGCGAAGGCATGGTGATTGCCGCAGGACCTGGCGGCAAGGATATCTTCTTGCTCTCTCCCGATCAGGGCGCCACCCCTGGCATGCTGGTCAAGTAGAGCCGAGAGTGAGCAGTACCGGCGAGGCACAGAAGAGCAACGCGCCCCTACTCTGGGTTGCCCTATTGGCCTTCTTCATTCTGCTCAGCTACGGGCTGTGCCGCTCCGCCATCGACTCCCTGCTGCAAAACGACCACGGAACCGAGGCCTACAAATATGCCTACGGGGCGGTCGCCGTGGCAGTCACCGTGGTGGTGGGCATCTATTCTCGCGCCGCCGGCCGCAGCCCCATTGGCACCCTGATGGCCTCGTCGGCCTTCCTCAGCGCGACGGCCCTGGCGCTGCTCCTCCTGGCCCGCACACTACACATGCCCTACGCCAGCTACGGCCTCTACGTCTGGAAGGACGTCTATGTGGTCGTTCTCGTCGAGCTGGTCTGGACGCTAGCCAACTCGGCCTTTCAGCACAAGACGGCTCGCTGGGCCTACGGCTTCTTCTGTGTGGCGGGAACCTTCGGTGACATGGGCGGAAGTTACCTGGCCAAGCGATTGGCTCACAGCATGGGCAGCGCACAGCTTCTCTATCTCGTCATTCCGGTCCTTGGCATGGTCGCTGTTAGCGGCGTGTGGGCAGCGCGCGCCTGTGGCTGGCCGGAACCAAGGGCCAAGTCAGGGCTTGGCGGGGCATGGACGGCCGTGCGCGGCTCGCGAAACATTCAGCTGATGCTGGCACTGGTCGCCACGATTCAAGTCGTGACCACCCTCATCGACTACCAGTATCGCAGCTCGGCCTTTGCAGCCTATCCCTTGCTCGATGATCGCACCGCCGCCTTCAGCCAAGTCGACGTCATCATCAGCCAGGCCTCGCTTGGCCTGCAATTTCTCTCGGGACTCTTCGTTACGTTGCTAGGCATCCGCCTGCTGGTCGTCGTACTGCCGCTCATGGTCGCTTCCGCCGCGCTCTACTACGGCCTCCATCCGAGTTTCTTCGCGATGGCAACCCTGAAGGTCGTGAACAAGGCACTCGACTACAGTCTCTTCCGAACCAGCAAGGAGCTGCTCTATCGGCCGCTGACCTATCAGGAGAAGACGCAAGGCAAAGCGGCCGTCGACGTCTTCGGCTATCGCGTAGCCAAGGGTGGAGCCTCGACCCTGCTCATCGCCCTGCCCGGCTCTGGCTTGCTATTGGCCCTGGTCACCGCCACAGGGCTCGGCCTGTGGCTGCTACTGGCTCTGCTCTTGGTTGCGCGTCTCGGCAACAAGTTGAGCGGCAGCTCCGATGCCGCACACGCCTCGTAAGACGACGCCCTTCAGGCTCTAGCTGCACTGGAAAAAAAGGATCCGCACCCACCTTGTTAGCTTGGTATCTCAGCTAACAGTCCTTACAGCAATGCGCGAAACAAGCTCTCAATAGTACTACAAGGCACTGTTTCTACGAGTTTTACTGGCCTGCGCTGGATACAGACGGATGTAGAAATCATCCCTCCATTTCGGTACATCTCTTTTCGGTTTCCCCATGGGTCGTACACATCCGACTGACAACGCTGCCGCCCTTGTCCTCGTGCTCCAACATGGCAGACGACACCTAAAGGTCATCAGCGAACATATGTGGGGTCGCTTCACCGTCGTCGGGGCCACCACCCTCCGCGGCGCGCGCAAGATCGTGCGCCTTCGAAGTGGTCTTGCTGGGGCCATCCTCGACACCGCCCTCGAGGATGGCAGCGGCTTTGATTTGATCGACGAGCTTCGAGATCGCGACCCCAACCTGCCACTCCTCTTCGTAACCGCTCGAGTCGACCAGGAGAGCGTCAGCAGAGCGCATCTAGTTGGTGTGCCCCTGGTGAGCCGGGACCGCTGCGTTGCCAACTTGCGACACTTCTCCCACCAAGTCGCCACGCAACTGGCCTGCGCCAGCGGGAATCTAGATCAGGTGCTAGCGCGCATTTCTCACACCAGGCGTCTTAGCGCGCGGGAAGAGCAACTCCTGAGAGTGGCAGCCCACGGAATCCCTCGCGCCCACCTCGCGCGCCGCCTCGGCATCAGCGAGAACACCATCAAGAGTCAGATCCGAAGTCTGCTAGACAAAACCAAACAACGCAGTCTCAGTGAAGTCATCTGGCTGGTACACAGCCAAGCCGAGAAGTGCTGAGCCTTACCGGCGTCGTGTGTGCGCTCACCCACCTTGCCTCTTCGCGAAGGGGTTGAGTGAGCTCAAGCGAACGCGAGAGCTGTCCGCACTCTGGAGGCTTGCGCCCCAGGTCCAGGCTCGCAACGGTGCAATTTCCGGTGGCGCGCGCCGGGTCCAACCCTTGCACTATAGGTCTATGCCGTGACCGAGCAGCCCAGGAGAGCGACGACCCAATCCGAGCCCAATCGCATTAGCCATGTGTTTTGGCGTCTGGCGAGCGAAGAGAGCGGTTCGGTCATGCGCGATCCCGAGTGGGTGGTCAAGCAGTGGCTCACGGCTCTTGATGGCCTCGAAGGCAGACGTCGGGATCGCGAGAGCGCCCAACACGCTCTGTCCTTCTTGATGCGCCTCGAGCAGGACCCCTTTTACGCCAGCCCCGAGCAAACCCGCGGTGGCGAAAAGGACTCAAGTGGCCTTGTCTACAGTCTCGCGCTCTTGCTCTTCGAGCGCCTTACCGGTCATCACCCTTTCATCGAGTCGCTCTCGCCCCTTGAGTGTCGCATCCAGCGCGATCGCGCCAAGCGGGTCGGCAAGAACAACCTGTGTCATCTCAGCTCACGACTGCGCGCGATCTTGAACGTCGCCCTCTCGCCCTTTGCCGAGGATCGCTACCAAGATGTTGCCGCCCTGCGCGCCGACGTCGAGCGCTGGCAACGCGGGCTGAACCCCGAGCTCTGCCGCAATCTTGAGCTTGCCCAAGGCTCACACTCTTCCTTGAGCATGGTCTCGGAACGCGAGCTCGAGTCGCATCCCGAGGTACAGGGGCGCCGGCAGGTCTCCGACACCCTCGATGGCGCTGTCCTGGTCGTCGACAACGGCCCTGCTCCGAGCAGCATCGAAATCCCAGGCCACTCGCAGGCCGGCGCGAGGCTAGCGAGGCCATGGCTTTGGCCGACCATCTCGGGAGCCTTTGCCCTGGTCGCGACCATGGCGCTCTTCGTAGCCTATAAAAGCAACACAAGCGAATCGGCCGAGACAGCCCAGGCCAAGAGCTCGCTTCGTCGTGCAAGCGACAGCGCCTTGCAGCTGCCTGCGCCAGGCCGAGACCTGCCTGCTGATGCAAGGGCCCGTGCCGGCGCCACCACTGAGAGTGTCGCGCTGGCAACACCCGCTGCCGATGATAACGATGTCGACAACGCCGATGACCACGCGGATGACAACGCCGTCATCGAATTCAGCGAAGACGAGGCGCTAGAACTGAGCGCGCCGAGCGCCGGCACCGACGAGCAGGCCGTAGCCGTGGCCAGAAGATGCATCTCTGCGGGCGCGTTCCATGGCGGCATGGATCTCGGCGTCAGCGTGCTCTTCGACGCTGAGGGCCAGGCCACCCGCAGCTTCACTGGCAAGCTTTCGATCAAGGCCGCCGAGATGGCCTGCTTGCGCGAGGGTATGGCCACGCTGAGCACCAGCGATCCGGCGCAGATGGGCAGGATGGTCCGCTTCGACATGTACATGAGCGCATCCGCCGAACGCGTGCGTTCACGCCTCGAGAAATAGCCCGACGCCTGATGCGCTCGGCCGCGACCTGAATCGGCGCCCTCGACAAGAGCTCGACGCTAGATGCGATCAACCGAGACGTTGATCTTGGCGTCCATCTTCATCGTCATGGGATCCGCTCCCATGTCCAAGGTGAACTTCCCCTTGGTGGCCAGATCCATGTTGACGTGAACGGGGACGAAGCCGTTCAGGTCGAGCACCATCTGGCCTGTGCCCGTGCTGCCAAAAGCGCTCACCTGCGCTTTCGCGCCGGCTGGCATTCCCGCCATCTCGGCAAGCTGCATCTCGGCGTCTTGCACAATCTTGGTATCCAGATGCACGGCGCTGCCGTCGATCTTCACCAAGGTGACGTCGACCTGCTGGCGAATCTCGAAGCCTCGACTCTTGAGCCGCTGATACAGGCGCCAGGTCGCGCCGACGCCCACGGGCTCCTCGGGGAAGCTTGTGGATATCTGCTTGAGCCCGTCCTGCATCTGGCTAAGAGCTTCTCGCATGGCCGGCGGCACGCTCGACATGTCGTAACCAACCTCGTGAATCTGGCCGCGCGGATCAAGCTCCATGCTGCCGCGCATTCCGTTCATGATACCGGCCATGCCACCTAGGCCCTGCACCAGCATCGGAGTCGTCTTGGCTTTGTCGATCTGAAAGTCCTCGATAACGAAGCCCATCCTGGCTCGATCGCCCTTGAGTTCTTCGGTCTTCGACGACATCAGGTAGTTCATGCCCATGTCGAACTGCATGTCGCCGCCGTTCACGGCAGTCTTCGACTTCATCTCCATGCCAAAGCGCACGCGCTCCTCTTTGCCTTCCTGAAAGACAAAGCGCAGCTCTCGTTTGTCTCCGGACCCGGCACTGACCAGCTCGACCTTGCCAACTTCACCCACGCCATTGAACTTGGCGGGATCGAGCTTGGGCGGGCCGCTCTCGGCTTTTTCGCAGGCGCTCGCCGAAAGGAGCAGGACAAGAGTAGAGGCCAGAGTCAGCAATCGAGATCGGGTGGTGGGGAACATAGGCCAAGCCTACTCGGTGCGGGCGAGTTCGTCCTCGAGGTGGCACCTCGGGCAGGCCGTACTGTGGCTTTTTCCCGTCGCCATGCCCACAAAGGTCCGCACTGCCCCAAGTCCCATCTTTGCTACCATGCCCTCGTGATCTCATCTGTGTTTTCATCGAGGTGTTTCGCAGGCCTGCTGGTTTTGGTCCTACTACCGGCCTGCTCCGAGGACCGACTCCCAGGCCCGAGTTTCTCGTTCCAGGTCGCGCTGCCTGGTGAGCCCATCGAGATCGATGAGCTGCCCTTTCCAAACGATCTTTTGATCGACGACGAGGGTCAGCTGCACATGAGCAGCGAGTCGATGCACTTCGGAGCAGGAGCCAATCAGGAAGTCATCGGCCTGGTGGCGGCGGCCTTCGAGGACGACGACTGCTATGGCAGCAGCACTGGAGTCATCTTGCCGATGGTCGGTCTTGGCGAAGGCGATGCGCTCGACCCGGCAACTCTCGACGACTCGTCGGTGCGCATGATCGATTTGCAGACGGGAGAGTCCGTGCCAATCGAGACCCACGTGCGTGCCCGCCAGCAGCAGCTCTACGTGCGCGCGCGTATCGGAACCGCCCTCGCCGAGGGTCACACCTATGCCGTCATCGTCCAGGATGGTGTCGCCTTGCTCTCGGGCCAGCCGCTTTCGATCGCGCGTGATCTGCGTGTCGTGCTTGCCGATGAGACCAGCACGGATCCTCGCCTGCAATCCGCTCGACGTGCGTATGCGCCCCTTCGCGAGTTCTTAGCTAACGAGCCTCTTAGCCGGTCTTCTATTCTTGCTGCCTCCGTCTTCACGACCTGCGACTTCTCCGGTGACATGCAGGCCATCCGCTCGGTACTGGACGCTCGCCCCGCACCCGTGCTCACGCTCGACCAGATCTGGAGAGCGGGCGCCGAGCTCGATGGCTTGTTGGGCACACCGGCAAGTGACGAGCCTGGCTTTGGCCATCCCGACGGCGTTGCCCATAGCCAGCTGGCCTACCTCGTGCGCGGCACCTTCTCCTGGCCCAATTTTCAATCCTCCACGCCCAACAAGCTCGGCAGTTGGCAGCGCGCTAGCAACGGCGCCCCCATGGCCAAGGGCGAGGACCTGGTTCCCCTAACCATCGCCATTCCCGCCGGCCTCACCTCCTATGCCGACATGCCCGTCGTCATTTTTCAACACGGGCTCAATGGTGCCAGCTCGCAATTGGTAAGCGTGGCCAACACCCTTGCAGCACGGGGCATCGCGACGATTGGTATCGACATCCCCTTCCATGGTGAGCGCTATCCGCGCGCCGTCGACAACAAGCACAACTTTACCGGCCTTGCCGAGCCCGACGGCATCACCGACGACACCGGCCCGAGCCCGGTGCTCTATCTCTTCGATCTGCTCGGCGACGAGAACGTGGCGGCCCTCGATCCACGAGTCATGACCGCTGGATTCGCCCAGGGTGCTATCGACGTCTTCGGCCTGGTCTCGCTCATCGAGAGCGGCGACTTTGGCGCCCTGGTTGCGCAAGAGGCAGCTCTGGACGGCATCTCCTTCCAGAGTGATCGCATCGTCTACTCCTCGGAGTCGTTTGGAGGCCTCATTGGCACGGTGGCTCTCGCCTTTGAGCCGCGCTTGCGAGCCGCCTTTCTGGCCGTCGCTGGTGGTGGCGTGATCGCTGACCTGGTTGAGAAGTCTCCCGAAGTGGGCGACCTCTTCTTGCCAGTTCTCGGCGGCACATTTGATGTGCCTCTCAACCAGCTCGATCCTCTGGTCGATCCAGCGCACACGCACCGCGCCTTTCAGCTCATGGGCACGCTGATGTCGCGCTCGGATCCTCTGGCCTACGCGACACGCTTGCGCGAGCGACAGATCCACATGGTGCTAGCGGCCGCCTACTCCGATGAAATCGTCTCCAACCAGTCCAGCGAGGCGCTGGCGGCTGCTCTTGGCCTGCCCTGGCTGGAAGTCCCTGGTGTCGTAGAGAGCGGTCCTCGCTACCTCACACCCGGCGAGCTCAGCGTCAGCCAACTGCCTGCCAGCAATAACGTCGAGCTGGAGGATGGTCCGCGCACGCAGGGATTCTTCGAGCTCGATCCGGCCAGCCACGGCATGCTCACCATTCGCAACGGCCATCGCAACTACGCCATCGGCTTCCCGCCAGCAACGCCACTGGCTGACACCGAGGAGTTCGACAATCCAACGACCGAGCTACAGACCATGCTCGCCGATTTTGCCGAGAGCTACATAGCCACCGGCACGCCCAGCCTACCGGCCCCCTGAGGGCTGATCCGGCTGCAGCGCCTCAGCGAGCCGCGCGCTAAGCGGCGTGCAAGCGGCTCAACGCGGCGCAAAACCAGTGCAGCTGGGCAGGATGCGCATGTCGCGCTGCCCGGCGCCTGCCGTAAAGGAGCTGAGGCCGTTGCCGCTCTCGTCGACAATCCAATAGGTCTGCGAGCCGCTACCGCTGTAGGAGTTGATGCTGTTGGAGCTCACCGAGGTCGAGGTACCGCTGCCGTACTTCGGCTTGTCGCCAATGAAGAGTTTGACGGTCTGCGAGCACTCATTTTTCAGCGAGAAGGAAAAGTAGCCAGAGGAGGATGAGCTCGCATTGGAGCTGGCCTGCTGGGCCTCGCGATCGGCACGCTCGCGATCCGCGCGCTCCTGGTCGGCACGCTCTCGCTCACGCTGGCGCGCCATCTCCTCGTCGGCACGGCGCTGTTCCTCGGCCGCGATGCGTGCCTCTTCGATCTGGCGGGCCTGCTCAGCCTGCATAGCGCTCAGCTCGGAGTTCGAGATGCGCCGCTCGTAGAGTTGAACGCTCGCCTCGCCCTCGCCAATGGCAACCACTTTGCCATTGGTCCACAGTTGCACGTGCGCGGCGACCGGCGAGCTGGCGCAGCCGAGTTCACTGGAGAAGGAGCGCATATTCACAAAGCGCCCGTGCAACGGTGCCTGGATGGGCAGGTCATCCGGGTTGGCGATCAGCTCCACGGGTCCTCCCAGGCTGCGATTACCGAGCAGGGAGTCGCTCGACTCCAGACTCACGAAGAGCGCGCCCTGGGCCGTGTCATTGAGTTTCGCGTCGTCGTGAAGCACCACGCTCATCGCGTAACAGCGGGCCTTCTGGGTATCGACGTCGAGCTGTGCGTTGCCAAGGGCGAGCGAAGCACTCGAGCCGAGTCGGCGATAGGCCTTGAGCTTGGCTTCCTCTTGCTTGAGCCCTTGCTCGACGCTCATGGTCGAAGCTGGTGGCGTCGCGCTGCTGGTGTAGACGGCAAAAGCCAGGTTTGGATTTCCTTGCGGAATGAAGACCGCATTGGCGCCCATCTCACTGGCTTGCTTCTTGTATTCGTCGAGGACCGCGCGCTGATGCTGCGGGTAGGCCGGAGAGCTGGTCGCCATGGCCGCTAACACCAGGTGATGGGATTGCACGCTCGGGTAATCGGGAAGCGCGTAGAGCTTGGTGACTGCCTGGTCCTGGTAAAAGAAGAGACCACGAGGCAGCTCGGACTTGCCCTGAATAACGGCGATATCAGCGGGCTCCACGCTCTTGGCGAGGGTTTCCGCGCTCAGTGCCTTGCTGGCAACCGTCGGAGGCGGACCGCCATTCATCGCGCCAAGCGATCCAAAACAGCCAGGTGCGCCAAAGAGCAAGGTGGAGAGGGCGAGGTTTCGCAGAGAGCTCATGCTCCTTAGAAGCCCTGGGTAGGCCTGAGTCGCATAGCAATCGCCGCTCGCTGATTTTCGTCGCAGACCGCGGAACTTGTGGGCAATTCAGCTCTGGAGCGGGAAGTAGATCTCCAGCATTGGCCACGAGCGCACGAATTCGTCTGGCAGAGCACTTCGCTGGTCGCCTAGCTCCGTTGAGTTCCCACCTGATGAGTCCGATACTCAGACGATGACAGAACGGCCTCGTGTCTCTCCACTGGTGCTCGTTCCCCCCCCAATGCTCTTCGTACTGAGCTTCGTGCTCGCTTACAAGCTCGAGTCACTGGCGCCAATCGAGCTTCCCAGAAGCGTCACAAGGTGGCCGGGCGCTGCCTTGATCGTGATGGGGGCACTGTTGACCCTACCAAGCGTACTCACCTTCCTGTTCTCGCGAACCACGCTCATACCTCACGCCTCTGCAAAGAAGCTGGTGGTTCGCGGAACCTATCGCGTGTCTCGTAATCCGATGTACCTGGGCCTGGTGGTCGGCTACCTCGGGGTCGCCCTCTACCTCGGCCTAGGTTGGCCGCTGGTCTTGCTCGGCCTGCCATTTGGCACCATGCAGTTCATCGTCATCCCCTTCGAAGAGAAGCGCATGCAAAGCATCTTCGGAGACGAATACACCAAGTACTGCGCGCGCGTGCGCAGGTGGGTCTAAGAGCTCTTGGCCGTTTGCCGGTCGTTGATTAGATAGGCAGTCGCACGAAGAAGGTCGTGCCGACACCTGGACGGGAATCCACGTCGATGCGCCCACCGTGACTTTCGACGATGATTCGGTACGAGATAGCCAGTCCCTGCCCGGTGCCCTTGCCGATTTCCTTGGTCGTGAAGAAGGGATCAAAGATCTTGTCGAGAATTGCGCTCGGAATGCCGCCGCCGGTGTCTTCGAAGGCAGTGACCACGTAGCCATCCTCGCTGCTGGTCCGCACGCGAATCACGCCACGCAGCGAGCCGCTGGTGTTGTGCTCAGAGATGGCGTGGGCAGCGTTGACGATGAGATTCAGGAAGACCTGCACGATCTCGGTGCGATTGCACTGCACAGGCGGAATCTCGCCGTACGCAACGACGAGCTCAGCGCACTCACAATACTCCGCTCGGGTGAACTTGATCGCCGAGCGCAATGCTTCATTGAGGTCGACAGCATCCTTGCCAACGACCCCTCGGTAGGAAAACTGATTCATGGTCTCGATGGTGTCGGTGATCATCCTGACGCCTTCGCGGGCCTCTTCGTGCGCTTCGAGAAAGTCGCCAAGGATGGCCTGAGCATCGAGAGCCTTTAGCAGTGCAGCGCGCCTCTCGGTCTGCTCTGCGTCCTCTGGGCCCGGCACCAGCTCCCGAAGGACGCGCGAGCACTCCGCCACCAGCGCAGTCACCGACGCGGGTACCTCCGCCAGCGCCTCGAGATTCATGGATATGATCTGCAGAGGGTTGCGAATCTCGTGCGCGATGCCGGCGGCCAGTCGCCCGATGGCCTGTAACTTCTCGGCGTCGCGCAGCGCAGCCTCGGCCCGCCGACGCTCACGCATCTCGTCATTGATGCGAACATTGGCCGCTTCGAGCTCATCGATACGCAGTCGCAGTTGCCGCTGAATCACCCACTTTTGGCTCAGAGAGTGCGCTAGCTGCCTCACCTCGATGTTCTCGAATGGCTTGCGCAGGATCACCAATCTATCAGTGCCGCCCAACGCCTCCGTGGTTTGCTCGAAGCTGTAATCGCTATACGCCGTACACAGGACCACCTGCAGGTTTGGATCGACCTCCCACATCTTTGCAACGGTTTCGACACCATCCCAGCCGGGCGGCATGCGCACATCGACGAAGGCAATCGAGAAGGGTCGGCCGGCCTCTACCGCGCGGCGCACCATCTCAAAACCCTCTCGGCCCTGACTGGCCTGATGAAGCTCGAAGTTCTCCTCGACGCGCAGCTCCTCGGCAGCGTCGCCAAAGAGGTCTCGATCGAGCGCATCTAGCTCTGTGGCATCGGCCAGTGCACCACCCAGGATCTTCTCGAAGTCGCGACGAATGTCTTCATTGTCATCGACAATGAGAATCCGATCCTTTGCACCCAGAGTCTCAGGCATGCTGCCCCTCTGCGTTCATCTGGCATGGGAGGCGCAGCGTAAAGCAGGCTCCCAGGCCTGGCCCATCGCTCTTGCACTCGAGCCCACCGCCCATCTCGGAAGCCGTATTGGCGGAGGCATGCAGGCCGTAGCCGTGACCATCTTGCTTGGTCGTAAAGCCCAACGCGAAGATCTGTCCCAGCTTGTCTGTAGAAATCCCCATTCCGTTGTCGCAGACTTCGATGACGATCATGCCGTCATCGACACGGCTGCGCACGTCCACGATTCTCTCACGGTTTTCCGATCTCACCGCATCCTTTGCGTTGGCGAAGAGGTTGATGAGGATCTGCAGAGTGCGATGCTTGTCGATCAGGCACTCCCCATGCTCTTGGTCA
>JAHEAK010000655.1 GCA_024642805.1 Kofleriaceae bacterium
GCCGTGCGCGCTTTTGCCACCACTGGAGCCATGAGCTCCTCTCGCGACGTCAACTGGTTTCGTGCCACGGGCGGCACTCTCTTCTACCTGCGCCACGGTTACCTGGTCGAGGGCTCCGAAAAGGTGCGCATCGTGGTGCGCGATCGCGACAGTGGACTGGAGCTCGACGAAGTCGCCCTGGAGGAAGGCACCGACTACAGCATCGACTACCTAAGTGGTCGCGTGCGACTTTCGCAGCCACTCTCGGGGACGAGCGCATCCACCTGGGTGCTCGACAACATGAACGCCAGCGCGACGCCCATGAGCGGCAACCTGGTCTATCTGAATGTCAGCTATGAGCATGAAGACCAAGACGGTCTGGCACAGCGGGCTCGTGGCGCCTACGCCAGCACAACGATCGAAAATCGATTGAGTGTCGGCGCTGGCATCGTCTCCGAGGAGAGAGACAGGCAGGAAGACTACCGACTAATGGGTGCCGATGCCTCGCTCAACATTGGAGAGAAATCCAATCTGCGCGCTGAAGTGGCAGCCTCGCGTCAGCGCGATGCGATCCACGTGCTCTCGATGGACGGCGGCTTGTCCTTTGGCGAGCTGCAACGCGACCTGGCTTTCAATGGCAAGGGCTCGGAGCTGCAGCTGGCCTTCAAGGTAAGCGCCGACTTCGCGGTTGCCGACTGGACCGATGCACACGAGTTTCAAGACACCAGTCTGTCTCTCTACTTCCAGAACCTGGAGCGCGGCTTTGCCAGCGGCGACTCGGTGCTCGATCAGGGGCGACTCAAATTTGGCGGCCGCATGCAGCACCGCCTCTCCGATATCGACATGATTCTCGTGCGTCACGAAGGGCAGATCGCGCAAGTACCGCGAGTCGGTCCCGCTCTCGATGACGTCATGGCCAATCCTTTGCCGCTGGTGCCCGATGAGGCGGCAACCTACATGACCAGCATCCAGTGGGCTCGAGACGACGCGCGCTGGCACTACAAGCTCGAAGGTATGCATCAGCGAATCTCTTCGACCTCGGCCCTCGCCGATGGCTCTGCAGCGCTCGATGCTCGTCGCCTGGGCGTTGGTGCCCTCACCGCCTATGATTATTCCGATCGCGTGATCCTGCGCGTGGGCCAGCAGCTGGTTGCCAATACCGCCGAGGCCGATCCCATCTTGCAGCCCATCACATCCAGCCCGCCCTCGTTGCGCGGCGCCGAACCTCTCGCTGGCGTGGTCACCAACGTCGGCGGCGACTTGCAGTTGGCCCCCGACTTGAGCATGACTGGCGATCTCTTCCAGCGCTGGAACGGTGACAATGCCGCGCGCGTGGGTTTCAAGAGCGCTCTGAGTGAGCGAGGGGCCATGTACGTGCAGGAGCAGATCGGCGGCGTGGATGGTCGACTCAGCAACGCAACCATCGTCGGCGCTGAAGATCGCTTTGGCGAGGATGGCGGCGGTCGCAGCTACGGCGAGTATCAGATGGGCCATGGGCCCTACGGCAACCGTGATCGCGCGGTAATGGGTCTAGGTCGTCGCTATCAGGTCACTCGACACGCAGGCCTTGGCCTAGGTTTCGAGCACCAGCAGGCCTTTGGCGGCTACCTCCCCGATGGCACCAGCATTGGCGACGCGCAGCGCAACGTGCTTCATGGCTCGGCCACCTACAGGCGCAAGGGATTTCGCCTTGCCGGTCAGCTGGAGCTGCGACTCGACAACGGTGATCAGGGTGTGCAAGCCGACGAGGCGGTTCTCAACCAAGACCCTCGAGAGGGTCTGGCTCCAGGCGGTTTTGCCGATCACGGCGGCGTTGCCCCTGGCGCGGCGCTGGTCATTGCCCCTGGCGTCGGCACTCACATGCTCGGCGGTTTGACGAGCGAGTGGCGCTTTCACCAAGAGCACAGCGCACTGGCCCGCTTGCGCTCCTCGCTGAGCTTTCACGAAGCGCCTGGTGCGAGCGAGGCCATCACCCAGGCCAAGTTCACCGAACTCACCACGGGCTGGGCGTACCGGCCGCTGCGCCACGATCGCTTCGAGATGCTGACGCGCTACTCTTACCTCATGGAGCAGAGACCGCTGGCCCTTGGCGATGTTGCACACGTCGAGAACTCACATGTTCTGGCACTGCTTCCCTTCGCCAGGCTCGCAAGCCGCGTTCTCCTTTCTGGCAAGCTAGCCGTCAAGAGGACACTGGCCACCGACATCGTCCCGCAAGAAGGCCGCAAGACCAACTCGGTCAACGCGGTGCTGGCGCTGGTTCGAGGTGGGTACCAGTTTTACGGCAAGTGGGATGGATCGGCAGAGGTGAGGCAGTTGGCGCTCTTTGGCGAGATTGACAATGAGTGGAAGCTAGGCTCGCTGCTCGAGCTCGGCTACTCGTTGTCGAGCCAGCTGCGCATGGCGGCCGGTTACAACTTTGGTCACTTCTCCGACGATGAACTCAGCGACTTAAAGCGCGACAGCCATGGTCTCTTCATGCGCATTACTGGCATGTTCTAGGGGCTCTGGACGCAAGACAAGGAGAATGCAGTGTCACGTAAACGACTCGGCGAGATTTTGATTGATGCCAACATCATCAACCAACAACAGCTCAAGCACGCCCTGGCAGAGCAACAACGCTGGGGTGGGCAGTTAGGTAAAATTCTTATTGACCAGGGCGTGGTCGATGAAGGGCTGTTGGTGCGAGCGCTCTCCAAGCAGCTGAATATTCCGATCGTCGCGCTCGATAGCGTGTCGATTCCGGCCGATGTGTTGGCCACGATTTCTGTCGAGCTTTCCGAGCAGCACGGCATCATTCCTTTTCACCGCGAGCTGAGCTTTCTCGATGTCGCTATGAGCGATCCAATGAATCTTGGCATCCTGGACGAGCTGCAGATCCGCACGCGGCTCAACGTGCGACCACACTTGGCCGGCGCGTCGCAGATCCGCAGGGCCATTCGGCGCAGTTACCGCTCCGACATGGAAATCGACGACATCGACGTCGACTTCGAAGACATTCCACTGGCCGGTAGTCACAGTGAAGATGCCCTGGTGGTCAGGGACGCGGAAATCACTGCGCTGCAGCGACGCCTGTCCACCCTCGAGGCGCTGGTCAAGCGCGACGAGGACGTGATTCGCAAGGTCCTCGGGCTCTTGGTGAGCAAGAACGTAGCGACCCGCGAAGAGATTCTCGACGCGATCAAGTAGGCCGCTCTCCCCCTTGGCAGACACGCTGCCAGGGTTGTCGGTCCAAGTGCCCGAGCTCGGCCACCGCGGGCCTACTCCTCGGGAGTCTCTCGCGAGGCTGACTTCAAATACACCAGCGGCATGGTCATGGTCGTGCCCTGGCTGTGGTCGCCGCGATCGTTTTCACGAACGCCTTCAGGTCGCTCCCAGGGAATCTCTTTGTTGGGATGATCCATGGTGGCCGCCCGCATGTA
>JAHEAK010000656.1 GCA_024642805.1 Kofleriaceae bacterium
ACTGTGATAGCGCCGCCAATACGACTCTGCCGCTTTGAGCAAGGGACCAGGCGATTGGCTCTTGGGCGCGGCCCCGTAGAAGCGCGCCAGGGTACCCACGCACAGTGCCGAGCCGATGCGTCGAGCCAGGTGGGTTGGCTCGTGAGAGTGGCCCTGCAGACTGTCCAGAAGGCGCACCAGGGTGCTCGTGGACACCCAGGATTGCGGTGAGATCGTGGTACGCAAGGCCTCGCCAAGCTCCGGCTCACGGATGGCCAGGTTCTGCACCCACTGCACACCGAGCTCGCGAAGAAACACCATGGAGGTGACGCGGAAGATGGCGCCGCGGCTCTGGCCAGTGCGGGCATCGGCTTCGCCAGGCGAGAGCGGGGCGACTCGATAGGTGGAGGGACGAGACTCTCGCTGGGTTGCGGGCCGAAGAAAGGGCGTCGGGATGGTGCGGGCCCTCGAGCGTGGCGTGCGCGCTTGCATCTCGCTGCGAGCCAGGGCGCTGGTGAGCGCGGCCGCGAAGGCGTTGGCAGATCGATATCGCTTGCCGGGCTCAGGCGCGAGTGCGGTGCTCAGTACCGAGTCGACCGCCGTGCTGAGATCCTGACGGAAGCTGGTGGGCGGCACGGCCGGATCGTTGAGCTGGCTGTTGACGACCACGGACAGGTCGTCGCCCTCGTAGGGAGGTCTGCCGGTGAGGAGCGCGTAGGTGGTTGCGGCCAGCCCGTAGACGTCGGTGGGCGGCGATTCGTCAGCTTCCATGAACGATTCCGGGGCCGCGTAGCCAGGCGTACCGGCGGCATCACGGGCATCGCCCTGACGCTTGGCAATGCCGACGTCGACGAGCACTGCGCGATCATTGATGCGGTCCATTAAGACATTTTCTGGCTTCACATCACGATGCACGATGCCCAGGGTGTGAATGGCATCGAGAGCGTCGGCGATCTCGGATACGATCTTGGAGACGTCGACCAGATCGACATACTGACGATCTTCAGCGAGTCGACGCACCAGCGTGGACAGAGGCTCGCCCTCGACCAGCTCCATCACAAAATACACCGCATCGCTTTCGGTACCAAAACTGTAGACCTGGACCAGGTTGCGATGTCGAAGTGAAGCCAGGAGCGCCGCTTCCGAGCGAAACTTGCCGACCAGCGCCTCGTCGGAACTGAGGTCGGAGCGCAAGACCTTGATGGCGACCGGGCGGCCCAGGCCTAGGTCCTCGCCGCGATACACCACACCCATGGCGCCTCGGCTGATCTCGTGCAGGATGCGATACATGCCGCCAAGGGTCGAACCCGCCGAGAAGAGGTCGCCCTGGGCCTGCGCAAGCTCTACGGCCGTGGCATCGAGGCTGGCATCAATGACGCTGATGCTCTTGCGAGTGCGATGGCTGGTGTCGAGCGCCAGTTGCGCGCGGGCGACGGCGGCCTCGCTGTTGGCTTCGTCGCTGGCGATGACGGTCAAACCTGCGCTTGCCGCCATCTGGATGTGAATCTCGCCGTCAACGAATGGCGTCGACTGAATGAGGGCTGTCACCTGCTCGGCAACTTGGGTGGCAATGAGCAGGTCTGCACCGACCAGGAGCACGACCAGCTCGTCACCACCAAAGCGGCCAATTTGATCCTGACTGCGCAAAGCTTTGCGAGCGACCGCGGAGAAGTGTGTCAGCACCGCGTCGCCCGTGCTGTGTCCAAAGTGATCGTTGACAGCGCGTAGCTGTTTGTAGTCGAGCAGCATGACCGCCAGCGAGCCGCCTCGCTTGCGTTCGACAGCGATCATGTTGTCGATCGATTGCTGCAGGGCCGCGCGCGTCCATACCCCCAATAGAGGGTCAAGGAGGGCCGTTTGGCGCAGTTTCTCGTGCTCGTCGACCAAGCGGTTGTGGGCCGACATCCAGGCCAGCTCCGTCGACAAGCGGCGGGCCAGGATGCGCAGCGAGTCGCGAGCCTCACTGGAAAAACGCCGACTGTCGCTACTAATCAAGCAGATGCCAGCGGCGGGTTCCTCGGCTGCTGGGCCAAGGGGCGCGGCCAGCAGACTGCGGCCCGTGCCGTCCACGACCGTGCCTTGCTTGCTGCCTTCGTTGACGATGATGGTGGTACCAGCGTGCATGGCCAACTGACACTGTTCGCGCAGCTCGGGCCAATACGCGGCCGGAATGCTCTGTGTCGAGCGCGGCCAGTGCGGCTCGTCCTCGGCGCCCCACACCACACAATTGCTGACTTGAAAGCCGAGGGTGGCACGGGTCGTGACGAAATCGATCTCGCGAATCAGATCCGGACCGAGCAGGCTCAGCTCATAGAGCTCGCGCAGGCGAACCACCTGGCGCGCGGGCGTGTCGCTCATAGAGATGTGATCGTCGAAGAGTCTGGCAAGCACGTCACTCGCCAGCGGCCAGATGATGAAGGCCGTTGGCTCGACGCCGCTCTTGTCGCGCAGCTCCGAGGCCAGGCCGCACAGATAGACCTTGGGCATGCTGCCAATGAAGTCGCTGTTGAGCTTGCGAAGGAAGAGCTCGCCAATCGCTTCCCCGGCGCCCATCAGGGCCGCAAATACATGGGTAGGCCGATAGCGCGCGAAGAGCTGCCAACCTTCACTCGCGCTGCTAGCCTGGCGATTGTCGATACCGAGCTCGCGCAGGGCGGCAGAAAGCTCCGCAGCCCGCTCCGGGTCTGACTCGATAACGAGTGCGCGTGGCTCGCCCGAATCTGACACTACTGCTCCAGGGCGGCGATTCCCGGAAGATTCACACCCTGGATGTACTCGAGGGCAGCACCACCGCCAGTGGACACGTGTCTAATCTTGTCGGCGAGACCAGCCTTGTGCACGGCAGCGGCGCTATCACCGCCTCCGACGACCGTGTAACCAATCTCGTTGGCAGCGACCGCGGCAGCGACCGCCATCGTACCTTCGGCGAAAGCCGGCTTTTCGAACACGCCCATGGGCCCGTTCCAAAACAAGGTACGCGCTTCCTGTGCCAGCGTGGCGAAAGTTCTGGTCGTCTCGGGGCCGATATCCAGAGCCATCTTGTCAGCGGGCACCGCGCGCACATCGACCACCGTTCCGGCGGCCGCGTCGAGGCCATCTGCAACCACCAGATCGGTAGGCAACTTGATGATGACGCGCTTTTCACTGGCCTTGCTCAGGAAGTTGCGCGCCAGAGCGAGCTTGCTCTCCTCGACCAGGCTCTTGCCCATCTTGTTGCCTTTGGCGAGCAAGAAGGTGTTGGCCATGGCGCCACCGATGAGAATGGTCTGCACGCGATTGAGCAGCGCTCCCAAGACATCAATCTTGTCTGAGACCTTAGCGCCACCAATGATGGCTACGTACGGCTTGGAGGGCTTGTCCAAGAGTTTGGAAAGCGCCTCGATCTCTTTGTGCATCACGAAGCCGGCGCCGCGATCTG
>JAHEAK010000082.1 GCA_024642805.1 Kofleriaceae bacterium
GTCGGGTCGCTCGGTGTCCATTGATTTTGAGCTGCATCGCAATCAATTCGACGACATGATTTCTGGCTACGTCGACCGCACCATCGACATCTGTCGCAACGTCTTGGCGACCACGGGCCTCACCATCAACGACATCAGCGATGTCATCATGGTCGGTGGCTCGACGCGAATTCCACTCGTGCGCCAGCGCCTGGCCGAGTTCTTCAACAAGGAACCGGCCGCTTATATCAATCCCGATGAGGTCGTGGCCCACGGCGCCGCCATTCAAGCTGCCATGCTCGCAGGCGCCGTGCACGAAGGTGTTAGCGATGAGAGCGCGCCGCTGGCCGAACACGCCATGCCGATGGCCATGGCGCCCAGCGCAGATGCCGGGGATGAGGCCCCAGCTGCTCCCATGCTCTCGACCGCACTGCTCCTCGACGTAACGCCCGCGGCCCTGCGCATCGCCACCGCTGGCGGCTATTCAGAAGTGTTCTTAGAGAAGAACTCGCCCATCCCCATCGAGCGCACGCAAGTCTTTACGACCGCCCACGAGAATCAGCAGCGGGTCGTCATTCACTGCTGTCGTGGCTCCCAGCGTCGCTACGAGGACAACGAACTTCTGGGTACACTGGAGCTGCACAACATCGCCCCGGGAGCCCGCGGCGACGCCCAGATCGAAGTGACCTTTCGCGTCGATCCTGACTGCATCTTGCACGTTCGCGCGCGCGACTTGCGCAGCGATAACGAGGTCGCTGCCCGTCTGAACGTCATCGGTGCGCCAAGTGCGGAGGTCTTCATCGGTGAGGGTGACCTGCCCGCAAGCGAGGACCCCAAGGCCGCCAAGCGGCGCCTGAAGGAAGAGAAGGAACGCCTCAAGAGCGAGAAGAAAGCCGAGAAGGCTCGAGAGAAAGCCGAGAAGAAGGCCGACAAGGAACGCAAGCGGGCGCGCAAAGGCCAGCCGGATGACGACGCGGATGACGCCGAGGACGCCGATGACGACGAGGACGCCGATGACGAAGTCGACGAGAACGATGACGACTTGGAGGCTTCGTGAAGCGAGCAGAGCCCCCTTCCCTTGGCCGCGGGCGCAGCCTGGCGGGGAGTAGCCGCCCGTAATGCGTGCCTGGAGCAAACGCGAGCTCATCGCCTATTTGGATCGAGTGTTGCCAGCTCTCGATGGGTTGAATCACTACCAACTCCTCGACGTGGCCCCGACCGCAACCCCAAAGGCTATTCAATCGGCCTTTCACGCCATGGCGGCCGGCCTCCATCCCGATCGCCACCGCACCTCCCTGAGCGCCGAGCAGCACGAAAAGTTGATCATCGTCTACGCGCGCATCGCCGAGGCCTATCGGGTGCTGCGCGATCCCGAACACACCAAGGCCTATCTACAAAAGCACGCACGCGAGCTCAAAACCGAGACCGCCCAAAGCGCCAAGTCGAACACCGATGCGGACGCAGGCCTGGCCCTGCTCAACCCCAAAGCCCAACAACTCTATCGGCGTGCGATCGCCGCGCAACGCACGGGCGACCTGGCGAGCGCCACGCTCAACATGCGAATGGCCCTGGCCAAACACCCACAGAGCGACTTCCTCCGAGAAGCGCTGCGAAGCCTGTCCGCCAAGAAGTAGCTATACCTTTGTAACAAAAGGACTTTTAGAAGAATTGCTCATTGGCTAACTGACGGGATGGCACTTTCAAGCCCGGCCCATGCCTGCTATGAAGCGCCCATGAGCAGCAGCGCCATTGCCATCACCGGCTCTGGAATTTCCGTTCCCGAGCACACCATCACCAATGAAGAGCTTTGCGTGGGTTTCAACGCCTACGTGCGACTCTTTAACGACGAAAACGCCGCTGCGATCGCGAAGGGCGAAGTTGTCGAGCTGCGCGAGTCCACGGCGGAGTTCATCGAGACTGCCTCTGGAATCAAGCAGCGCTACGTGGTCAACAAGTCGGGCATCCTCGATCCACGCATCATGCGACCGGTCATCGAGCAGCGCCCAGATGAAGAACTCTGCCATCAGGCCGAGCTGGCTGTTCGAGCATGCAAGCAAGCGCTAGAAAATGCCGGCCGTGTCGGTGAAGACGTCGACATGGTGCTCCTGGCCTCGTCCAACCTGCAGCGCCCCTACCCAGCAGTGGCCATGGAAGTACAGGATGCCATCGGCGCGCGCGGTTACGCCTACGACATGAACGTGGCCTGTTCCTCGGGAACCTTTGCCATCCAGACCGCCGTCGACAATGTGCGCGCTGGCTCGGCGAGCTGCGCCATCGTCGTGGTCCCAGAGATCATGAGCGGTCACCTCAACTGGTGCGATCGCGACTCTCACTTCATCTTCGGGGATGGCTGCGCCGCCTTTGTCATCGAGCCGCTCGCCACTTCGAGGGTCGACCAGCCCTGGACCGTGCTCGGCACCAAGGCGCTCACCCGCTACTCACACAACATTCGCAACAACGGCGGATATCTCGGCCGCTGCGAGCCCGAGCGACGCGACGAGCCCGACAAGCTCTTCATGCAGCAGGGGCGCAAGGTCTTCAAAGACATCGTGCCGCTGGCCGCCACCTTCATACGCGAGCACATCGAGTCCCTCGACATCGATCCCGAGCGCGTCAGCCGCTACTGGCTCCATCAAGCCAACGCCAACATGAACCGCCTGATCGCCAAGCGCGTGGTCGGTCGCGATACCGAGCCGCACGAGGCTCCGACCATCCTCGATACCTACGCCAACACGGCCGGAGCCGGCTCGATGATCGCCTTCCATCTGCACAACCAGGACATGGCGGCGGGCTCGACCGGTGTGCTGTGCTCCTTTGGCGCCGGATACTCGATCGGCAGCATCCTGCTCCGCCGCCAGTAGTCGCGGAGATCTAGCAGCGGCGGGCTGCGGCTGTGGCTAGCAGCTCGCTGTGACGAGACCTGGCGGTGTGCGGACCTGGCTGCCGCTAGCTGAGGGGATTGGTCGCGGGATCGCTGGTCTGCTGTTGATGCAGGCGCTGCCGCACACGCTCGCGTGCTTCGAGTAGCTCGGCGATGTGTTTGTGGCCGCGCATGCGACCGGCATGACGATCGATCAAGTGGCTGAGCTTCTCGTCGAAGCCATGTAGCTCTTCGAAGCATGAGGCTCGCCTGGCCGTCTTGTCGATTTGCTTCTCGGTGATCGTGGCGTGCTGCACGCGCGTCTCTTCGGCCAAGTTGGCAAGGCGCTTGTTGAGACTCTTGACCGCCTGCTCGACGGAGCGGCTTTGCGCGTCGCTATCGCTGACCCCGAACTTCAGTTCGCCCAGGGCAAAGCGCAGAGAAGCCTGACGCTCGCGGGCGCGCTGCGCCACCAGCGAGTCGCTGCGGGCAAGCTCGTTGAGCTCAGCGCGAATGCTGGCGAGATCTTGCTCGACCTGATTGGCCTCGGCCAGAACCACGAGCAATGCCGGATCCGAGCAGCCCAGATCGCACATGCTCTCGGCGAGCTGACGCAAGATCTTGCGAAGCTCAAGATCGACGCGCGAGGCGTACATGTCAGTGGTGCCCACCTCATCGTCGAGAGCGGCGATTTCCTCGTGCACACCTTCGATGGTGGCGTCGGCATCGCCGCCAAAACCACTCATGGTTACCTCGCCGCTAAAGCGGGGCACCAGCGAACGGGCGGTATCGAGTCGAAGAGCCGCCAAGAGGTCAAACACCATCTGCCCGCTCTGCAAACGCTCCTGTGGATCCTTGGCAAGACAGCGCAGGATGATCTGATCGAGCTCGCGGGGAATCTGCGCCTCCAGGCAGCGCTGCGAGGGTGCCTCCGGATCGTCACTCATGTGCGCCTCGAGCACCGCCATCGGCCGGCCAGAGAAAGGGGTTTCGCCCGTCACCAACTCGTAGGCGATGCAGCCGAGAGCATAAATGTCGGAACGCGGATCGTCGGTGACGCCGCGAATCTGCTCAGGCGAGATATACGCGGGCGTACCGAAGACCTGGCCTTCCTTGGTGATGGCGTAGCTCTCCAGGTAGCCGGGCGCGGTGATCTTGGCGACACCAAAATCGAGAATCTTGAGCATGTCGGGGCGACCGGGCGCCTGGACGAGCACGAGGTTCTGCGGTTTGAGATCGCGATGGATGACGTCTTTGGAATGGGCGAAGTCGATGGCCTGCGCCAGCTGCTTGAGAATAGCGACGGCACGCGAAACTTCGAATCGACCCTCCTCGCGCAGAATGGCTTCGAGGTTGGGACCATCGGCAAACTCCATGGTCAGGTACAGACGACCATCGGGGAGTCGACCAAAGTCGTAGAAGCCAACGATGTTCTCGTGCTGAAGGCGATTGGTTGCGCGTGCCTCGCGCCGAAAGCGGGCCAGATGCCTTTCGTCTTTGGCGAGCTTGGCCTTGAGGATCTTGATGGCTTCTTGGCGGCCGAGGACCAGGTGCTCGCCGAGATAGACCTCACCCATGCCGCCAGCGCCAAGCCTCCCGAGAATGCGGTAACGACCGTCGAGAATCGTGCCGATCAAGCGCGTGGCCCCCGAGCTGACAGCTCCCTCATCACCTCACGATTATACGAAGATTCGAGGCCCCTGGCCGCTTGTGTGACCTAGGATCCGCATTTCGATTGCTTTGCCATGCAATCTTTCTTCGGCTCAGCGGTCTCACCTGTGATGACACCGACTCAAGCTGCTACAACCAGCGCCATGATCAAGATTCTCTTCTGCCTGGGCTCGCTCTATTTGCTGGCCTGTGGTGGCCCGGCTGGCAAGAGTCGAGGCTACGCCACTCCTCAATTGCAGGAGGTTTTGGAGGAACTGCGCACACGTCAGTCTCGCGCGACAAATTTCGTCGCCGAGAGTCGGATGGAATATTGGGTCGACGACCAGCGGGTCAAGCCCACTGTACTGGTCATGGGTGAGCGCGGCGCCAAGGTGCGCTTCAACGCACTCAACCCAGCAGGCGACGATGTCGCCGCTGACCTGGCTTGCAATGGCGCGGATTTCGAATTCATCGACTTCAATCACAACTGCCAGCTGACCGGCCCTTGCAACAAGGACTCCATTGGCAAGCTCTTGCGGGTGAGCCTGGAACCAGACGACTTCCTGCTGCTCGCCATCGGTCAAACGCCGCTGATCCCAAATCCCACCGGCAGCTTGCGCTGGGATGCCAAATCGGCGCAGGAAATTCTGGATCTGCACTCCGAGGACGGCCAGTGGAAGCAGACCATCGTTCTCGACGGTCGTGAAAGACGCTGGGACGTGCTGTCGAGCACCGTGTGGAATGCGGCGGGCAAGGTCGAGTGGAAACTGACGAACAAGGACTTCACGGCCCAAAAAAGCGAGGACAATGTGGTTTTTCGTCTACCTGCCAAGACCCGCTTCGAACAACCAGAGGCCAAGGCGGAGGTGACGATTCGCTGGGTGGAGCGCACCCTCAATACCGAACTCTCCGAGGAGAAGTTCATCATGCAAATGCCGGCATTGCCTCGCTGCGGTTGATACCCTTGCGCATGCATGGCTGAGGAGTCCACCGACCTGCTCGAGGTTCGCGATCTGGTGGTCGAGTTTCGCACCGAGCGTGGCGTGCTGCGCGCCGTCGATACCATTTCCTTCTCGATTCCCCGCGGACAAACACTGGGCGTCGTGGGCGAGTCTGGCTGTGGCAAAAGCGTCACCGCCTTGAGCATCATGCGCCTGATTGCCGACCCGCCCGGTCGTATTCTGGGCGGCCCCATCCGCTACCAGGGCAAAAACCTGCTCGACCTCGATAGCGCCGGCATGCGTAAGATTCGCGGCAACAAGATCTCGATGATCTTCCAAGAGCCGATGACCAGTCTCAACCCGGTCTTCACGACCGGCGAGCAAGTCGCCGAAGCCGTGCGCCTGCACCAAAAGAAGACTCGCAAGGAAGCTCTCGAGCTCGCCATCGAGATGTTCAAGTTGGTAGGCATTCCCTCCCCCGAAGATCGCGTCCACTCCTACCCGCACCAGATGTCGGGTGGCATGCGCCAGCGGGTCATGATCGCCATGGCGCTTGCCTGCAAGCCCGAACTCCTGATTGCCGACGAGCCGACCACCGCTCTCGACGTCACGATTCAAGCGCAGATCCTCGATCTCTTGCGCAAGCTGCAAGCCGAGATGGGCATGAGTATCATGCTCATCACCCACGATCTGGGCGTGGTCGCCGAGAGCTGCGAGCGGGTCATCGTGATGTACGCCGGCCGCATCATCGAAGAGAGCTCGACGGTCGAGCTCTTTCGGGCGCCCAAGCACCCTTATACGGCCGGGCTCTTGCGCTCGATGCCCGGTGCCAAGAGCCACGGGACAGCCCAACGGCTGCAGGAAATTCCCGGAATGGTGCCGGCGCTCGACGCGCTGCCGCAGGGCTGCCGCTTTCAGGATCGCTGCACCTTCGCGCAGGCTACCTGCCGCGAAACAGAGCCAGAGCTGGTGACTATCGGCGCCTCGAAGGTGCGCTGCCACTTCCCCTTGGCCGCTTCGCCTTCGCCGAGCGCCGTCGACAGCCAGGTGGGATCCGAGGCATGAGCGAGACCCTCGTCAAAATCACCGACCTGCGCAAGCACTTCCACGTCAAGCAAGCCTGGCGCAAGCAAGCCGAAGCGCCCTTGGCCACCCGAGTGTGGCACAGCGTGTCGCGCCGGAGCGCGGCGGTCAAAGCGATCGACGGCGTCAGCCTGGACATTCTCAAGGGCGAGACCCTTGGTCTGGTCGGCGAGAGCGGTTGCGGCAAGTCGACGCTTGGTCGAACCATCTTGCGACTCCTCGATCCGACGAGCGGCACGATCGAATTTCACGGCAAAGACATCAGCACACTCAGCCAGGCTGACTTGCGACCCCTGCGCCGCAACATGCAGATCATCTTTCAAGATCCCTATGCATCGCTCAACCCGCGCATGAGCGTCGCTTCCATCATTGCCGAGCCACTCGAGATCTTTCAGCTCTGCAAAGGCACAGACGACAAAAACCGACAGGTCGCTGAGCTGCTCGACAAGGTGGGCCTGCCAAAGGACGCTGCGCAGCGCTATCCGCATGAGTTCTCGGGTGGCCAGCGCCAGCGAATTGGTATTGCACGGGCACTCGCCTTGCGCCCACAATTCATCGTCTGCGACGAGCCCATCTCCGCGCTCGACGTGTCGATTCAAGCCCAGATCGTAAACCTGCTGCAAGACCTGCAAACCAGCGAGGATCTAACCTTCCTGTTCATCTCGCACGATCTGCGGGTCGTGCAGCACATTTGCGATCGTGTGGCTGTCATGTACCTCGGCCGCATCATCGAGCTCGGCAGCGCCGAAGCCATCTACGAGTCACCGATGCATCCCTACACGAAGGCCCTGCTGTCGGCGCTGCCCGTGCCTGATCCAAGCGCCAAACGCGAACGCATCATTCTGCAGGGGGACGTACCGAGTCCCATCGACCCGCCCACCGGCTGTGCGTTCCATCCCCGCTGTCCCGTCGCCAACAAGATCGACGCCTGCTTCACGACCACGCCCCTCTTGCGCAAGATGGCCAATGGCTCGCTGGCCGCCTGCCACCTGGCCGAACCGGCGTGTACCCCACAAGAGACCGACCCGACATGACGACCAAGATCCTGATCATCGACGACGACAAGTTCACAAGGCAAATCTTGCGCAAGATTCTCGAGCGCGATCAACAGACAGCCAAATTCGACCCTGAAGTTCTGGTCGCCTCCAACGGAGTGGAGGGCGTGGCCCTCTTTGAACAAGAGCGTCCTCACCTGGTCATCGTCGATCTCTTCATGCCCAAGATGGATGGCTTTGCGGTGTGCAAGCGACTGCGCGAGCTGGCAGACAAGAGCGAGCTGACAATCGCCATCACAAGCGGCGTGTACAAGGACGCCGCTATCTCCAAGCAGGTCGAGCTAGACTACGACGCGCACTTCTTTGCCAAGCCCTATCAGCTCAAGAACATCGCCAGCTTCGCGGCCAAGGCTCTGGGCCCCTTCGCGGCGGTCCAGGCTCCGCCCAGCGACACCAAGATCACCGATGGCCTGGCGCGCTCGGGTGATCTGAGTACGCACAAGGTACCGGCTCTCTTCTGGGACGTCCTCGAGCACGAGGCTACTGGTCGGCTCATTCTTCGACGCGGTCAGGTGGTTCGGCAAATCGAACTCTTCGTCGGTCACCCCGTGTCCGTGACCACCAACGTGCGCGAAGAAACCTTGGGGCAATTTTTGCTCACGCGCGGCATCATCGACCAGGCGACGCATCGCGAGGCCATGGCCAGCGCCGCCAAGAGCAAGAAGCGACTCGGTGAGACACTCATCGCCATAGGCGCTCTCACCTCACAGCAATTGATAACCGAGTTGACGGCCCAGACTCGTCTAAAACTCGTGCACGCCCTTCGATGGTCAGATGGCTCGTGGGACTTCAACCCCTCAGAGGCACGTGGCCATCGAGCAAACGCGCTCGACTTCGCCCAGGTCATCATCAGTGGCCTCGCCAGCACGGCGCGCATCGACCCGCTTGCACCGGAGATCGCCGCACTTGAGGGCCAACCCCTCACCTTGACCGAGCGCGGACAGCGCATTCTTCCACTGCTTGCCAGCGCGAGCTACTCGTCGTTTGCGAGCGCCTTCCGGCAGGGCACCACCACCGAGCAGCTCGGGCGGGCGGGCGTCAATCGCCTGGAGCTGCACACCTGCCTGGAGGTCTTGCACAGCTGCAAGGGCATCGACCTGCAGGCGATCAAGCTCAACGCTGGCAGTGTGGCGGCGAGCGTCAACGGCCCGCTCGACCTGAGCCTGCTCGCCGACTCCGCCCAGCGCCGACCGGCAGCATCAGAACTTTTCGCATCTCTCTTCGAGAGCGAGGCGGCCGCGTTCACGCACACCGGCGCCCATCCGCTAGCCAAGCTCGGCGATCTCGATCTCGGCCTGGAGAGTAGCGAGACCTCAAGCGAGGCCGCGAGCCCAGCCGACAGCCATGCGGAAAGCGATTCGGAGATCGATGCCTTTGACGCCGCGCTGCAGCGCGCCACCTCGCCGGCCGGTGGACCTGCCCGGGAGCCTGGCCTGGAGCCTGACGCCGCGCCCGCTAAAGCCTCAACAAGCCCGGCACGGCCCGCCAAAGCCGCCGAAGCCGCAAAAAACCCGGCGACGCCAGCAACGACCGCAACAGCCCCAACCGATAGACGCGCCGCAGGCTCGAACTCGGCCGGTGCCGACGATCAGAATTTTGATGAAGACAGCGTCGT
This sequence comes from Kofleriaceae bacterium, assembly GCA_024642805.1. Lineage (GTDB taxonomy): Bacteria > Myxococcota_A > Polyangia > Haliangiales > Haliangiaceae > NORP324. Next base: position 9,184 of record JAHEAK010000082.1, read on the forward strand.
CAACGTCAGCTTTTCCAACATTCCGAAGAACCGCCAGCGTCAATCCCTGCAAGAGGAGTTGCTAACCGAGTTCTTGCGCATCCAGGAAAAATCGTACTACGAGATCCTCGAGGTGCGAGCAGAGGCCTCATCGGAGGTCATCAAAGAAGCCCATCGTGAGCATTGCAAGCGCTTCTCAAAGACGCGCTTCGATGCCGAGACTATGGGCAGGGACTACCAAAAACTCGACGTCTTGCTCAACGCCTACGATCAAGCGCAAAGCACTCTTTGCGATGAAATCACTCGACAGCACTACGATGATTCACTCTTTGCCGCAACCGGTGGCCTGGTGGGCGCGCCCTCCCTCGATGCCGAGCTCGCATTCCGCGAGGCCGAAGACATGGTCGCACGTGGCGACACCCAGCAGGCCATCGCCAAGTTGGAAGCGACGGTTGCCATCGCGCCCTACGAGGCCGCCTATCGAGCCACCCTCGGTTGGATCCTCTTTGTGCACCACGGCGAGAACAGCAAAGCCGCCGAACACGCCGGTCCGCACTTGAACGCAGCCCTCTCGCTGGCGCCAGACGACGCGCTCGTGCACGAGTACATGGGTCGGATGCACGCGACCATTGGCGACGACATCGACGCCGCCATCATGCACTTAGACAGGGCCCTCGAGCACGAGCCGAGACGAGGAGACGCACTGCTCGCCCTCGAGAAGCTGCACCTTGCTCGCGGCGAAGTCAGTGAACTCGAGCAACTCTATCGCCGACTGATCTTTCGCTTGAATGGCAGCCCTGGTGGTGAAGAAGCCATCATCTGGAGCCGGCTGGGCGACCTGCACGCTCACTTCACGCACGACCACGCCTCGGCTCTCATTGCCTACGAGCGCGCGCTCAGGATGTCGCCGCAAAACGCCAGCCTGCAGGCCAAGTGCGCACAGCTTCGCTCGGGCGGCAGTGCTCCCTTCTACGAGGAGGCCCGATCGCTGATTCGCAGCTGGCAGAACAACCCGGCTTTTCTTGAGCCGTTGCATACGCTCCTGGCCAAGGCCGGGCAAGCCGAACTACCCGACAGCTGCTTCGTGACCGCATCGGCGCTGCACGCAGCAGGCGACGACGACGAAAACTGCAAGGCCTGGTACGAACGCTACCGACCGCGCTTCTTGGCGCGTGCGCAAGCGCCGCTCGATACCAAGCTATGGGGCGAACTCTTGCATCCGGAAGACCTGCCGGCCGTGGGTTCGCTCTACGCGCTCCTCGAGCCCATCCTCTACGCAGGCGCCATTCCGGTCGAAGCCCAAAATGAGCTCGACAAGGCTGAAGCACTCAAAGAGTCCGCCCTCACCGCGGACTTCCTCTCGGTTCGCAACTATCTGGCCCATGTCCTCGAGGTGCCAGCACCGGAAGTGCGAGCACGAGCCGACTACCAGCGAATGATCAGCGTCCCGACCATCGCGCAACCGGTCATCCTGGCCGGCTACGACATCCTCACCTGCACCGACAAGCTCGAGCTTTGCTTTCGCCTCGGACGTGCCATGAGTTTCCTGCGACCAGGACGTAGCGCCGCCGCGGGCACGCCCGCCCGCACTCTCAAGAGCGCCATGCTCGCTTGCTACAGCCTGGCCGCGCCACGCGCCAACATTCCCGATCCAGATGGCAACCTGCGTCAATTCATCGCGGCCCTCAGCGAGTGCGACGAAGCCGTTCGTGCCCAGCTGCAGGAGCTTGTGCTGCGCATCAGCAAGGACCATCCGACACTCAACTTGAGTCGCTGGTCACGGGTTTTGCCCCGTACCGCGGAGCGAGTCGGGCTGCTCTTGTGTGGCGACATTCCCACAGCGGCCCGCATCTGCTCGGAGCTCGCCGGTCCGGGCGCGACCTCCGAGCTGCTCGCCTTCTCCGTATCCCCCGAACACCTGCAGATTCGCCGCGCGCTGGGCCTCAGCATCGACGTCTGAGCTCAGGCGGCAAATCGCCGATATTTTTTGCCTAGTTGGCGCAAGCCAACTGCGGGCGAGCCTGAGTTCGTGTTACGAAAGCTCCATGGTGGATCAAGCTGCAAGTGACGCCGAACTCATCTACGACTGGAACTCGGTGGAAAAAGCGACGACCTTGTCGCCCAAACGCCCGTACCTGTTCATGGATGAAACCCTTCGCGACGGCATTCAGTCGCCATCTGTGGTCGATCCCAGTATCGAAGACAAGATCCGCTTCGTCGAGCTGAGCGCAGACATTGGCATCCACCACATCGACATTGGCTTGCCTGGCGCCGGCCCACGTGCGGTGGAGGACTGCACCATCCTGGCCGAGCTGGTTCGCGACAGTAAGCTCGACATCAAGATCTGCTGCGCCGCCCGTACTCACGTCAACGACGTGCAGGCCATCATCGACATCTCGCAGAAGGTCGGTATCGAGATCGAAGTCATGGCTTTCATCGGCTCGTCGCCAATTCGCGCGTACGCCGAGAACTGGAACCTCGAGCTCATGCTCAAGCGCTCGGCAGAAGCCATCGATCTGGCCGCTCGCAATAACCTGCCGGTTAGCTACGTCACCGAGGACACCACCCGCTCCAAGCCCGATGTGCTGGCCAGCTTGTTTCGCAACGCGATCGAGCACGGAGCGCATCGCCTGTGCCTGTGCGACACGGTTGGCCACGTCACTCCTGACGGCGTGCGCAATCTCATCAAGTTCACCCGCAACTTCATCAATGGCATGGGGCGCAACGACATCGGGGTCGATTGGCATGGTCACAACGACCGCGGCCTTGGTGTGGTCAACAGCATCTTTGCCATCGAGTACGGGGCCGATCGCATCCACGGCACAGCACTTGGTCTGGGTGAGCGCGTCGGCAATGCCGCTCTCGATCAGATCTTGCTCAACCTGAAGTTGCTCGGTGAGCTCGACGAGCAAGACCTGAGCAAGCTCTTGCTCTGGTGTCAGCACGCCTCGCAAATGAGCCACGTCCCCATCCCCCCCCAGTACCCGCTGGCCGGCAGCGACGCCTTCCGCACCGCCACGGGCGTGCACGCCGCGGCCATCATCAAGGCCGAGAAGAAGGGCGATGCCTGGCTCGCCGATCGCATCTACAGTGGCGTTCCCGCGGGCATGTTTGGCAAGGAGCAGGAAATTGAGATTGGACACTACTCCGGTGAATCCAATGTCATTTACTGGCTGTCCCGACGCGGCTACCAGGCTGAACCTGAGCTGGTGAAAGCCCTGCTGGGGGCCGCCAAACGCGGAAATCGCGTGCTGACCACCGACGAAATTCGGCACATTCTCAAGGATCATGACGTGCATCCGAGCGTTCCGCCGACTACGCTCTCGTAGCGGCTTCAGCAGTAACGATTTCAGACCATAGGTTGTATGTATGGACCAGGGCAGCGGCACAGGCAGAGTCAAGTTCGGCGCTCGTAGCACCTTCAATGGCGTCAAAGTCTTTTCAGCAACGATGATGCAAGACCGCGAAGGCCTCGGCGAAGTCGTCACCGAGTGGATCCGCAGCAACCCGGGTGTCGAGATCACCGAGATCATCGTGACCCAGTCGAGCGACGAGGCGTTTCACTGCCTCGCTATCACCGTCTTCT
>JAHEAK010000657.1 GCA_024642805.1 Kofleriaceae bacterium
ATTGACAATCCAATGACCCTCGAGCAGTCGGTGATGCGCACCAGCTTGTGGGGCAATCTCCTGGCGGCGGTCGCCCACAATCGCAAACGCGATGTGCGCGAGGTTCGACTCTTCGAGCTCGGCCACGTCTTCCTGCGCGCTTCTGATGGCAATCCTCAAGAGCCTCTTGAGCTGTGCGGCGTGCTCTCTGGACATCGCGACGCCTGGCTGCGCGCCGACGAGCCCTTCGATTTCTATGACGCCAAGGGCAGTGCGTGCGCTGTGCTGGCAGCCATCTACGGAGATGACTCGGCTTTTAGCTTCCGAGCGAGCTGCGACAATCCCGTGCTTCACCCGGGCATTTCCGCGGGAATTTTCGACCAAAATGGCGTGGAGATCGGCAGTGTTGGCGAAGTTCACCCACATGTGAGGAAGGCCTTTGATCTCGACCATCCGGTCTTTGGCTTCGAGCTGGCCCTTGGCCAGATGGCGGCTCCCGAAGACCTGCGCATGCAGCCTCTGCCACGCTTTCCGGCCGTCACACGCGATATCAGCCTCTTGCTAGGGCTCGAGATCGAAGCGCAGCAAATTCGAGCACTTATATCAGAGTGCCAGGAGCCGCTGGTGGCAAGTGTGCAGGTTCTGGAGGACTATCGCGATCCGGCCCACGTACCAGAAGGCCGCAAGGGCATGCTTTGGTCGGTGACCTATCGCTCCCTCGAGCGGACCCTGACCGACGCCGAGGTGGACCTGGCTCACAAGCAGATCGAGCAACGACTGTTGAGTGGCCTGGACGCAACACGCCGCTAGACTTGCTTGTGTTCCGTCAAACTATGGTAATGTCCAATAGTTAACTGCTTTACAGAGGATTCTAGGATGGTGAAAATGACCAAGGCCGACATCATCGAGCTCGTCTACGAAAAGGTAGGCGGATTCTCGAAGAAGGAAGCGGCTGAAATCGTCGAGACAGTTTTTGACTCGATCAAAGAAACCTTGGAGCGCGGTGCCAAGATCAAAATCTCTGGCTTCGGCAACTTCGTCGTTCGCGAGAAGAAGGCGCGCATCGGGCGAAATCCGCAGACCGGCGAAGAAATTACGATTTCTGCGCGCAGGGTGCTCACCTTCAAACCTAGCCAGGTTTTGAAGAACGCACTCAACGGCGGCGATCCAGTCGCGTAACGGCAGAGAGCTTCGACGCAGCTGACTTGAGCCCACGGCTCGAGTCGCTTGCGTGAGCTTGGCTGTTGGAATGACGTGATGAGCGCAAAAGACACGGCCCGGGATCCGAGGATTCCTGACAAGAAGAACTTCCGAATCGGTGAAGTTGCCGAGATCGCAGAAGTGGAGTCGTACGTCCTTCGCTTCTGGGAGAGCGAGTTCAAGACGCTGCGCCCAACCAAGTCCAAGTCCAACCAGCGCATGTACTCGCAAGAGGACGTTGCGATGGTCCTGCAAATTCGCGATCTCCTGTATCAGGACGGATTCACGATCGAGGGCGCACGGAAGCAACTTCGTGAAAAGACAACGAACGATCCGCTGGTCCCCGCGCGCACCCAGGCTGTTCTCAAGCAGCTGGGAAAGGAAGTCCGCGAACTCTTGCAGCTGGTTTCAGAATGAAGTAAGGAATCACACCCTCGGGGCGTAGCGCAGCCTGGTAGCGCACTTGACTGGGGGTCAAGGAGTCGCAGGTTCAAATCCTGTCGCCCCGACTGGTAAAGGCGGTCTTCGAGTGAAGACCGCCTTTCTTTTCAATAGGCTATCGACATGAACCCACCGCTGATTTTGCTGACCAACGACGACGGCGTCGACTCGCCACACCTGGCGGTCATGGCGGAGGCCTTCCGGAGCCAGCTAGGCGCCGAGGTACTGATCCTCGCTCCGGAGAGACAGCGCTCGGCGATGTCGCACACCATCACCTTGCACAAGCCCCTGCGCGTCACGCAGCAGTCCAAGGGCATCTACGCAGTCAGCGGCTCGCCCGTCGATTGTGTCTATATCGGGGTTCTGAAGATCGCCAGCCGTCTGCCCAGTCTGGTGGTGTCGGGACCCAACGACGGCTTCAACCTCGGCACCGACGTCTTCTACTCCGGCACCGTCGGCGCTGCAGTCGAGGGTGGCCTGCGCGGCATTCCCTCGATGGCGGTCTCCGTCGACAACAAGAGCCCGGAGGCCGTTCCCGATGCTGCGCGCCTCGTCTGCGGCCTCGCCGAAAAGATGTGGGCGGATCCGCTGCCCACCGGCACGGTGCTCAACATCAACGTTCCCGCCAACAGCCGGGGCCGGGTGCGCTGGACCTCCATTGGCAAGCGCTTCTACGTGGATGATGTCGCTGCCCGCATCGATCCTCGCAACAACGAGTACTACTGGATCGGCGGCGGCCTGGCTGGCATCGCCGACATCGAGGGCTCAGACTGTCAGGCGGTCATCGCCGAAGGCATTGCCAGCGTCACGCCGATGCATCTGGACCTGACCCACAAAGCACTCTTAGGCGCCGGGCAGCCCAAGTGGCACTTACCAGGCTTCGATCAGCACTAGCGGCCCAGGCGGAGGCACGAAGATGAGAATCAGCATTGAAGAAATCCAGGAGCTAATCCGCGACGTCGTCGACTTCCCGAAGCCAGGCATCGTCTTCAAAGACATCACGCCACTTTTGTCGAGCAGCAAAGGCTTGCGCTCGACGGCGGAACTGATGGCCGAGCAACTACTAGCCTCCGGAGCCCAGGAACTGGTTGGCATCGAGTCGAGAGGCTTTCTCTTTGGCGCCGCCATCGCAGCCCTCACGGACCTGCCGCTGCACCTGGTGCGCAAACCCGGCAAGCTGCCATACCGCACCGTGGGTCGGGACTACGATCTCGAATACGGCAGCGATCGCGTAGAGATGCACTGTGATGCCATTCAAAGGGGCACCCGCTACGCTCTCATCGATGACCTCATCGCCACGGGCGGCACTGCAGCCGCTTCCATCGAGCTCATCCAAGAGCAGGGCGGCCAGGTCGCCTGCGCCTGTTTCGTGATCGAGCTGGACTTCCTAAAAGGGCGCGAACGACTCGGCGATTGCCAGGTGCAGTCCCTCTTGCACTACTAACGCCTTCCGGAAAGCGCAGCCTCTGGTCGCAGCCTCTGGTCGCAGCCTCTGGTCGCAGCCTCTGGTGTGTTTGTCCTGGCGACAAACTGGCCGCTCTAGCTGCTGCTAGGGGCTACTGGCAAAGCGCCTGCCTTCGGCCTTGCCGGCGTCGTCTAGGGGCAAGAGGCATTGGCTCTCCACCTCATCGGCGCTTGCCGCTTGTTGCAGGCACCCCACGAACTTCGGGGAGTCTTGCACGCAGTCAGTCATGACCATGTGCACCAAGGATTCGACGAACTCGCCGCGCAAATTGGCGGGAACGGCTTCCTCGTCGGCGGCGCGCTCGTA
>JAHEAK010000083.1 GCA_024642805.1 Kofleriaceae bacterium
GGTCTCGCAACAGTGCATTGGTGGCAGACGCCAGCATGGTGCTGCGCTCAGCGACGAGCAGTGCGCGTCGAGCGAGGCCGGTGCCTGGTTCGCCAAGCTCGCCGAGCTCGAGGAAGCATCGGTCTACGCCTTCGTGATGCTCAGCAAGGAGCTTCGCCTTTTGGGCGCGCCCGCCAGCTTGAGCCAGCGCTGCCTGCGCGCAGCCGCCGACGAGGTGCAACATGCACGCGCCATCGCCGCACTGGCCAAGCGCTTTGGAGCCGTGGTCGAGCCCATCGGCGCTCCCGCGCTCTCGCAGCCGCGCAGCCTGGTGGAGGTTGCCGTGGAAAACGCCAGGGAAGGTTGCGTGCGCGAGACCTATGGCGCCCTGGTCGCTCTGTGGCAGGCGCAACACGCAAGCGAGCTCGTGGTACGTGAGGCCATGGCCAAGATTGCTATCGACGAATCGAGACACGCCGAGCTGAGCGCCGACATCGACGCGTGGGCACGCACGGTCCTCGATGCCCAGGAACGCGCACAACTGGACCAGGCCAAAGCGCAGGCGATTGCGTGCCTGGCCGAGAGCATCGGCACGGCAAGCTCCCCCGAACTCATCGCTAGCGCAGGTCTCCCCGACCAGCATGCGGGCGCGATGCTCTTCGCGGAAGCTCGAGAGAGCATCTGGGCCTAGGTACACACCTTAGCAATCAGCCGGCCGCAAGAAGGAACGCGGCCGGCGCCAGGCAGGCAGGCGGGTCGCACAGTTTCCTTGGCGTGCGCCGCCCTCTATACTCGTGCGGATGGTGGCATGGATTCGCAGGCGGATGGTCTCGAAGATCTTCCTCGGCGTTGCGTTGGTGTCGACGCTCGCTTTCGTGGCCATCTCCGTGCAAGTCGGCAATCAGGTCGAAGGCGCGGTGCATCGCCTCAGTCGCGAAAGCGCCGTGCAGATGGCCGATCTCGTGCGCTCCTCCATCGAGCAAGCCATGCTCTCGGGCAACGGCATCAAGGTCAAGCGCCTGATCGAGCAGCTCAAGAAATCGGTCATCGCTTCCGAAACCGAGATCCACATCTACGACCCGCAAGGCATCGAGGTCTTCGCGCCCAAGCCACCGGCACCTGCCGCCGACGCGCTCGTGCCAGAGGTGGCCCGGCTTCTGCGCGGGGAAGACGAGACGGGCGAGACCAGTGCCGGCTTCTACCGACGTATACCGATGGAACCTCGCTGTGCGGCCGCGGGCTGCCACGCGGCCTCCGACCCTCTGCGCGGGGTCCTGTCCATGCGGGTCGCGACGGAGGGTTGCCGCCAGAAGCGGCCCGCGGTCATCGCCGACATCGTCAAGAGCGGCTTCATTCACCTGATGACAGCGCGCCGCTCCGACCAGCTCGACGAGTACTTTGCCGATATCCGCACCACAACGCCTACCATCGCCGGGGTCGCCGTCTACGACGCAGAAGGCGATCCTAGCTTCGGAGATGATCTCTCCTCTCTCGGCGTCAGCACCGAGCAAGTTCTGGATGCCATGACTCGCAAGGAACCTACCGAGCTGCGCATGGAGTCGAGCGAAGTTCGCGTCATGCCACTGATGAGGGAAGCGCGCTGCGTCGAGTGCCATGCGGAACCCGAGCAAACGCGAGGCGCTCTTTTGGTGGCGCTGCTGCCCGAGCCAGATCCGCAGACCTGCGACTCGACGGAGCTGCTCACTCTGATTGATACCTCGCTGCGCCACATCATGACCTCTGAGCTCGGTCGCATGATTGCTCTCTTCCTCGATTCGGTTGCGCGCACGGAGGGAGTGCAGGAGCTTGTGCTCTACGACAATCAGGGCCGTGAGTACTGGAACACCACCCACCCCGTGCCAGATGAGCACATTTCTGCGGTTCTGCGCACAGGTCAACCGGTCGTCGATTTGCTCGGCACCGGCGACTCGCAGCGCTTGCGAGTGGTAGAGACCCTCGATAATTCCGAGCGCTGCGCGCGCTGTCATGGCGCCGAAAGTGCGTATCGTGGTCTGGTCGAAGTGAGTCTGTCGACGAGAATGGCGGCGACGACCCGGCGAGACTCCAAGCAGATCATCATGCTCAGCACGGCAGTGGCTGCGCTGGCCATGTTGTGCATGCTGGTCGCCTTCCTCCACGTACTGCTGGTGCGCCCGGTTCGTGAGATTGCGCAAGTTGCCCATTACGTCGGAGAAGGCAATCTCAATGTCTCCGTTGGTCGAGCCAACAAGGACGGCGACGAGGTAGCGCGCCTCGGCGAGCGCATCAACGCCATGGTTGCCGACCTGCGCGCCAAGTTCAATCTCGAGAAGTTCGTCTCCAAGGGCGCCGCCAGAGCCGCGCATGCCGGCGGCGTGAAGACCACGGCCCAGGGTGGCGAACGCACCGAGGCCACGGTTCTCTTCAGCGACATTCGCGGCTTCACGGCCTACTCGGAGACCGTGAGTGCAGAGCGCGTCGTGCGCATGCTCAACGGACTGCTCAAGGCACAGACCGATGTCGTGCATCATTACGGTGGTGATGTGGACAAGTTCGTCGGCGACGAACTGATGGCCGTCTTTCAGGGCGAGGATTCGTGTCGTCGCGCCAGCGAGTGCGGCCTGGCCATGATCGAAGCGGTCAAGAAGCAACACGAGACCAACCTGGCGGTGGGCATCGGCATCTCCACGGGCGAGGTCGTGCTGGGCGCGATCGGCCACGAAGATCGTCTCGACTTCACGGTCATCGGCGATGTCGTCAACACAGGCGCTCGCCTGTGCTCGGCCGCCCAGCCCAACTGCGTGCTGGTCACCGAAGCCGTCTTCCAGCAAGCAGAACCATGCGATGTCTGTGAGTTCGAAGCCCTCGCTCCCATCGATGTGAAGGGCAAAAAGGATCCGCTGATCGTCTACGCGGTGCGGTCGAAGAGCCCGCCTGCTAGCTAGCCGAGGCCAGCGTTTGGCCTCGTTCAGCCTTCTTGTGCGGCTGGCGAGACAACGCCAGAGACATTCAGCGCTGGCGACACGAAACGAATTCTGCCAACGCTACCGCCGCCGCCACCGCCACCGGCCGCGTTGCCACCGCTGTTGGCGCCCTCGAAGCCGTCTACTGCCGAGCCCTCTGCGGAGCCACCGCCGCCACCATCGCCACCCTCGCTGGCATTGGTGCCACCCGGGGCGACCTGCGCACTGCTCTCGCGACCATCGCTGCCAGGATCTGACACGAAGGTTCGAGAGCCTTCGCCACCGCCGCCGCCATTGGCTGTCACCACGCCACTCACTTCCAAACTCGCCGCCTGCACTAGGAGGCCGCCGCCGCTGCCACCACCACCACCACCACCGTGAACGCCTGCGCCCTTGCCGCCGCCGGCGCTTGCCGTCAGCTTGCCGCTGATGCGAATGGTACCGGCAGCCGTGAGCTGGATGGCGCCACCTGCATAGCCACCCTCACCGCCGAGGGTGTCGCCGCCCTTGCCGCCCGCGCAGCCGCCACGCAGGGGAACCAAATCGTTGTCGGTTGCGGGTTGGCCAGCTGCACTCTGGTCTCCTTCGGATGTGACCACCTTGGCGCCCTGCCCGGCAGCAGCCCCGTAGGCACCACCGCCGCCGCCGCTGCCAGCCTCGTTGTCATTGTCGTCTTGCTGCTTGCTGCCATTGGCACCTCGACCGAGGGCGCACACCGTGTCGAGGTTGCCGCCCGCGCCCGATGTGTTGGCCCGTCCCCGCGCTGCCAACACGCCCTCGATATCGATATCGCCGAGCGAGACTACCAGCAAGGGTCGAGCTCCGACCACGGTCACCCGCGTCTGTGCTCCGATGGTGAGCTTGTCGACCACCAGGATGAAGAGCTCGGAGCCATCCGACTGAGCTAGGGTGGTGAAGGCAAGCGTGCTCGACTGAGCGGCGGGATTGCGCAGCGAGCCCGTGTCGGTGTCCAGGTCGTAGTTCCCAGAGTCACTCAGATTGAGGTCGCCGCTGGACTCCTGCAAGTCACACGACTCGACATTGAGCAGCGCGAAACTAAAGTCGTCGCCCACGCAGCCTGGATCAGCATCGGGTGCATTCGGATCACTCGTCGCATCTGGCTCGAAGATCGAAGCATCGGGCAGGCCAGCTCCAGGATCGACGATAGCGTCGTTCGCGGTGTCGAAGGTGCAGGCCGCTAGCAAGCAGAAACCAAGAAGACTTGGGCCAGGGAAAATCGGGCGCCACCGCTTCCGCACACTTGCCATACCCCATCATATTCAACAGCAGGGCTATTGCCGCAAGAAAAGCGCACAGCTCTTTTGCGGCATAGCTACCAAAGCGAGTGTCTTGCCTACATCAAGGTCGAGCCAATGGAACGAGCCAACCTTCTGAGATAGCTTCCGAAGGTGCACAGTCGCTGGTACCACCCCCCTACCCTTCACAGCCCGACGCACGGTCAGGAAAAGAAGGTTGGCTGGCTCGAGCTCTTCTACGATCTCATTTACGTCGCCACCTTCATTCAGCTTGGCAACGCTCTGAGTCATCACCTCAGCGTCGGCGGCGTACTGGCGTTCACGGGCTTGATGGTGCTGCTCTGGCTGACCTGGACCACCTTCACCGACTACTCCAATCGATTCGATGTCGACGATCTGACCCATCGGGCCCTGGTCTTCTTGCAGATGTTCGCGATCGGCGGCATGGCCGTTTCGCTGCCTGCGGTCTTTGAAGAGGAGACAGCCCAGTTCTCCTTCTTGTATGCCGCGGTTCGAGTGCTCGTGGTCCTGCTCTACGCCCGCACCTACCTGCAGCAGCAAAAGGCCAGAGAGATGACCAGTCGCTACGCCATTGGCTATGCGGCCGGAGCTTCCCTCTGGTTGCTTTCTGGCTTTCTGGACACTCCCTGGGTGTACATGTGCTGGGCGCTGGCGGCCCTCATTGACTTCAGCCTGCCACTGAGCCGTCCCATTCGCGCGCTGGTTGGCCGCTTCCCACCTGACGTTCTGCACCTGAGCGAGCGCTACGGCCTACTCACGCTGATCGTGCTTGGTGAGTCATTCGTAAAAGTTCTTACCACCCTCAATGTCAATGGCGCGGGTCTGACCCAGGGTATCAATGGCTTGCTCGGCCTCTTCATCGTCTGCTCGCTGTGGTGGATCTACTTCGACGACGTTGCCGGCTCGCGCATCAAACGCAGCCCTCTGGCTGGCTTTGCATGGATCTACGCTCACCTGCCCCTGACCATCGCCGTGGTCGCCACCGGCGTCTCCATCAAGAAAGCGATGTACTTCGACCTCCTGCAACCAGCGCCCGTGTCCTATCGCTGGCTTTTGTGTGGCAGTCTGGCCTTGGTGTTCTTCTCCGTCGCGGCCATCGATGCGGTGACTGAGAGGCGACAATCTGAGTTTGGCGATCGCACACGCACCACCACACGCCTTTTGTGTGCCTTCGTGGTCTTGCTCCTAGCCCCAAGCGGATCGGTCATTCCGGCCTGGGCCTTCCTGGGTGCGCTCTCGATCATCGGCCTGGCACAAGTCGTGCTCGATCTAATGATGGCTCCCCTGAAGGCCGACGCCGAGATGTTGCACGAAGGTGCGCAGGATGCCTTCGGGACCGGAGAAGAAGAGGAAGAGTCGGCATCGGCCGCGCCCCGGGTCCCCAGCAACCGACAGCCCCTTGGTGCCGCGGTTCGCAAAGGCACTCCCAGCGAGCTGCGTCGCGACCTCTACTTCCAGCTCATGGACGGCTCCTGGTGGCTGCTCTTTGGCACCCTGCTCTTCACCTTCATGCTCAGCAACGGCATCTTTGCGGCCCTCTATCTTCTCGAGCCAGATGCCATCCTCAACGCCAACGGCGAGTCCTTTGGTGACGCCTTCTCCTTTTCGGTGCAGACCATGTCCACGATTGGATACGGCGCGCTCAGCCCTGGCAGCTCCTACGCCAATGTCCTCGTCACCTGTGAGGCTATCTTCGGCATCTTTTTTACGGCCATCGCCACGGGTCTCATGTTTGCCAAGGCCTCCCGACCTCGCAGCAGCATTCTGTTCTCGGAGCCGATCCTGATCACGACCTTTCACGGCAAGCCGACGCTGATGTTCCGCGTTGGCAACGCCCGTGGCAACGAGATCGTCGAGGCCTCCATGACCGTGAGCGCTCTCGTCGACGAGGTGAGCCCAGAAGGGCACGGCATGCGCCGCATGCGCGATGTGAAACTCGAACGGGCCAGCACGCCCCTGTTCACACTTACCTGGCAGGCCCTGCACACCATCACTGAAGACTCGCCCTTCTTTGGCATGACGGCCGAGAACGTTCACGAGCGGCTGCGTGCGGTGATCGTCACCATGACCGGGCATGACGCAACCTACGGCCAAACCGTGCACGGCCGGGGCAACTACTTCCCAGAGAACTTCCGCTTCCAGCACCGCTTCATCGATGTCTTGTCCAATCTCGAGGATGGGCGACTGCTCGTCGACTACGACAAGTTCCACAGGACGGAGCCCGATCCGCAAACGCCGAGCGAGTAACGCGGCGATCACCAGCCAGTGGCCATCGCGAGACCCTGGCCGTCACAAGTAGCTAACCATCAAAAGAGCGACTGTTGATCGGGGCCTGCCAAGAGGCATGCGGGCGAATCGTTAGCTACAGAATTCACGCGCTCGGAAACCTGGCGCATCTCAAAGCCAGCCTCTGCGGGCGGACGCAAGAGATCATCGAGAGGCGCCCGTTCGCGAATGCTCGGATCCAACCAGCGGTCGTAGTCGGCCCTATCGATGATCACAGGCATGCGGTCGTGAATGGGAGCCATGAGTCCGTTGGCCCCGGTGGTCATCGCCGCGTAGCTGAAGTAGGGCCTGCCGTCGGGCAGCTGGTAGCGTTCCCAAACGCCGGCGAAGGCGATGACGCCACCACCCACGCGACGCATGTAGTGCGGGACGGGCCGCTTGCCTCCGCGCTTCCACTCGTAAAAGCCGTCCGCGCAGATCAGACAGCGCCGTCTGGCAAAGGCCTCGCGAAAGGAGGGCTTGTCGTGAACCGTCTCGGACCTGGCGTTGATGAGTCGCGCGCCACCGCGCGTGTCTTTTGCCCACTGCGGAACCAGTCCCCAGTGAAAAAGCCGCAGCTCGCGGACCTGGCCACCGACGACGACCGGCGCTTCTTGGGTTGGTGCGATGTTGTAGCGGGGCGCCAGGTCGAAGGGCAGTTCGCCCAGTCCAAACTCCTGGACCAGCTCATCCGGTGAGGTCAGCGTGTAACGCCCGCACATGGGCTCAGTATACTAGCTTCAACCTAGCTCCGCCGCATGGAGGCTTGCTTCCACAGGAGGCTGAGCAAGACGCCCAGCAAAATGACGCCTGCGCCCAGGTAGCTGTGCCCGGAGAAATTCGCCTCTGCCTCCCAGAGCGAGTCGACGATGACGGCAATCACCGGCTGAATGAAGACCAGGGTCGTTGTCGTCATCAAACTGACGTGCTGCAAGAGATAGAGGTAGCAGGCAAAGGTCAGGACGGAGCCAGCCAGCGCCAGGTACAGGAGCGCCAGCGTCGGTCGCAGCGGCAGCGGCCATGGCAAGCTTGCCTTGCCAAGCACAAGCGCCGCACACCATAGGCCGATCGCCGTCACCCCGAGAAACCACGAGGTCGATGCCAGCGGATGGATCTTCGCGCCCTCGCGCTTGAGAATGAGGCTGTAGCAGGCCGAGCTAATGACGCCGAGACAGAGCAGAGCGACGCCGGTCGCCTGATCCGAGGACACCTGCAAGCGGTCACCGAAAATGACGCCAACTCCCAGCAACGACACCAGGGAGCCAAGGATGTGCCCGAGCGTGACCTTCTCGGTGCGCGTCACCACCGCCAGAAAGCCCGTGACCAGCGGCAGGGTGCCGAAGAGGATGGCGGCGAATGCGCCAGCCACACTCTGCTCGCCCGTGTAGACCAGCGCGTAACCAACGCCGTTCAAAAGACCCGCAAGGCTCAGCCAGATTCGCTGTCGCTTCGAGGACACACGCTCTTTGACGCCCTTGACCAGGACCAGAGCCAGCAAGACCAGCGCCGCGATGGTAAATCGCAGGGCCGCGCCGGCAAGCGTCGGGTAGCCGCCCGCACCAATGCACACGCGAATGGCGAACCAGGTCGTGCCCCAGACCAGCGCACAAATCAGATATGCAATTGCAACGGCCAGGGCGCGGTCATAGTCTCATGCGCAGCGCAATGGAAGAGCTCGCGAAGAAAGACTGCATTCTGACTCCCGCAGGCGGCAAGGCCCTCGAGGCTGCTGACGCTGACGCGCTTCTGCTCCGTCTGGGGCACGACTGGCAGATCATCGAAGGTCGACGTCTGCGCAAGCGCTTTGCCTTTGCCGACTTCGTGAGCGCGCTGGCCTTCGTCAATCGCATCGGCGCCATGGCTGAAAAGCAGCAGCACCACCCTGACCTCTGGCTGCGCTGGGGCCAGGTCGAGATCGAAATTTGGACGCACACCGCCAAGGGCCTGACCGAGGCTGATTTCGTGTTCGCCGCCAAGAGCGAGAGCTTGTTAGCCGGCCCCTAGGGGGTGGGTCGCCTAGCTGCTCGCCGACGACTGGAAGATGCCGGGAGCCAGCATGCGCGACATGCTCCGTGGATCCTGAACGTGGTGATGCTCGAAGTAGGCCATGGCCTGGCTCAGCTCCGCATCCCGACCAGCCAGCGTGCCAAGGGCAAAGCGCGCGGCCGCCGCGAAAGACTTCATGTCGCTGGCATCGAGACAGGTGATCGATTCTTGTAAGGAAGCGATGGCCGGATCCAGGCGGCCTCTCGTGCTGTGCACGCCTGCCGTGAGCAAGTGGGCCAGGCCGACTGCCCAGGGCGCGTTCTCGCGCACGAGCTGAGCGGCAATCTTCACGGTTTGCTTGAGGAGCTGTTCGTCGCCACCGCGCTCACTGGCGAGAGCAAGCTTGACGCGGCCACGGCAATGCACCGCCTCGATGCGATTTTGTTGAACCTCCAGCAACATGGACGCTTTCAAGCTCTGCCAGTTCTTCTCCAGATGCGTGTGTGCGCTTTCGCTTTGGCCCTCGTAGAGATCGATCTGAGTCTCCGCGTAGAGACTGAAGTAGTGCTGGATGTGGAAGCCCTTTTGCGACCATCCCCGAAGTGCCGCTTTGTTGGTCTCGCGAGCCAGATCCGGTCTGCCCTTGGCGAGCTCCATCAGCGGCTGAAAGACGATCTGCGAGCTAATTTGTGCGTAGAGATCGCCGCGCCTACGCGCACCACGCAAGATTTCGGGCAAGCGTCCCGCGATGGTCGAGAAGTTCCCGCAGTACCAGCTCGCCCACAAGCCGACCATCTGGGCACTACTGAGTTCCCAAGCTACATCAGAACAGTTCTCACGCAGATAGGTCTCGGCCTCGTGGAGTTGCTCCTCGGCGGCAACGAAGGTCCCCTGACAAACGTGCCCGAGGCCGCGCATGAGCATGCATGAGCCGCGAAGGTTGGGATGACCGATTTCATCAGCAAGCTCTTCTGCCAGGGCGATGACCCTGTCTCCCGCCTTCTTGCCCTTACTGCCAGCTGCGTAGCGATAGGCCGCCTCGACAGAGAGCGCGCGACCAATGCGATAGGGATCACCTGTCTTGAGTGCGAGGCGCAAGTGCTGCGCCTGCAGCGCCGCGCCGCGAATGGTGTCGATGAGTCCAAGACCAACGGCCAATCCCCAGGTCGTGTCGACACGTGCGACGTCGCGCTTGGGAATCGTCGAGGGATGCTTGCGTCGAAAGGCCAAGCCGCGTGTGCGCAAGAGGGCGCGCTCGCCGACCAGCCTAGCCAGTGCCGAGCGAGGAGACTGCGGAACGGAGAGCCCGAGGCCACCGGCGGCGCCTCGCAAGACTTCCAGTGCCGAGTCGACATGACCGCTTCGCAACAGGTGCGAGGAAGCAATGGCGTTGAGCTCGGTGGGATCCTCGGCGAGCAGCGCCGCAGCCAAGAAGGCATTGGCGGCTTCGGCTCCCCGGCCGGCGTTTGCCAGGCTGTAGCCGAGACGAATTCGCACTTCCTTCTCGTCGGCATCTCCTGGCTCGAGAGCATCGAGGCAGCGTCGATAGAGCTGCGCGGCATGATCGAAGGCAAGGGATTCCTCGGCCAGTACCGCTGCACTTCGCAGATAGCTGTAGGCCTTCTTGACATCGCCGGCGCCGCCCCAGTGTGCGGCCAGCGATTCGTGGCTGCCGCTGCCAGCCGTCTCCATCGCCAGCGCAATGCGCTCGTGGCAATGGCGACGGCGTTCGGTGTTCATGTTCTTCATCACGGCCTGGCGCACGCGGTCGTGAAAGACACTGATGACGTCGTCGTGGCGGGCGCCAGTGGTTTGCACGAGCTTGGCGCCACGCAAGACCGAGACCCAGCGAGCACAATCGTCAAAGCGCATCTGCGCGGCCGTCGCGGCGGTGGCCTTGGCGATCGGCGCATTGGCGGTTGCCACCAGCTCGAGGAGAGAGCGAGCCTCTTCATCGAGGCTGAGCACGCGCGCCCAGAGCGCGGTATCGAGCTGCAAGGTCGAGAGGGCCTCACCGGTCAGAGCGCCGTGGCGAATCATCTCGTCGATGAAGAGCGGATGGCCATCGCTCTCCTTGATGATCTGTTCGGCGACGCCTTTGAGGCGAGGCGCGACCTGTCGGATCAAGTGCGAGGCCAGCTCCGTGGCATCGGCCTGCGCCAGGCCATGCAGCCGCAAGTGGCGCACCTGGCCGATGGGCACCTCGAATGGGTTGTCCTTGGCCAGCTCGCCCGGTGCACGTCGGCCGGTCTCGTCGCGAACAGTGGCGACCAAGAGCATGGGCGGCGCATCCGGTGGACGCAGAAGCGCGCGCAGCAGCGCCAGGCTGTCTGCGTCGGCCCACTGAAAATCATCGATGACGATGACCACATCACGCGCGCTCGACAGACGCGTGCACAGGTCACGCAGCGCCTCGAAGACGCGCTCGCGCATCTCGCTCGGCTCGAGAGCGCGTCCCTCGTGACGCATCGACTTGGCGACGACTTCGGCGCGGCGCAGTACCGGAAAGACTTTGACCAGGGCATTGATGTGCAGCGGTATCAAACCCGCGGCGTCGACCTCATCGGCGTCAACCAGATATCGGCTCAGAGCATCGATGACCCCGTCAAAAGCCTTGAAGGGCACCGACTCGCGCTCGTAGCAGCGGCTCTCGAGAATGAGCGTCGAACTGGGATAGCTCTCGCGCACACGCTCGACGAAATGTCGCACCAGCGCACTCTTGCCGATGCCGCTCTCGCCATGAACAAAGACGGCAATGGCCTCTCGACCGCGCTGCTCGGCGAAAGCCGTTGTGAGCTCGCCGAGCTCCTCGTCGCGGCCGACGAAGTAATTGCCAGGCAAGCTCATCGAGCCGGTGGCTGTGCGCTCGCTGTCGACGTTGACGCCGAGCCTGGTTAGGATCTCGTCCTCATCGGGACGGTCTTCTGGACGAATCTCGAGGAGACTCATGCACAGATCGTCGAGATCCTCTGGAATGCCTGGGGCAACCTCGCTGGGTCTCGTGATCGAGGCTCGCTGCTTGGCCATGAGCAACTCGAGAGGCATGCCGTCGACGGGCAGGACGCCGGTCATCACCTCGTAGAGCATGACGCCAACGCTGTACCAGTCGGAAGCCGGGCCGACTGGCAACGACGCAGCCTGCTCCGGCGACATATAGGCCGCCGTGCCCACGACGTTGTCGCTCGAGCGCAAGTTGGACTCGGTTACGATGCCGAAGTCGAGCAAGACGACGCGACCGTTTGGCGTCACCATGATGTTCGAGGGCTTGATGTCTCGATGGACAAGTCCAACGTGATGCAGCGCTCGCAAGGCACCGGCCAGCTGGGCCAGGCTGCGGCGCAAGCGTTCCTCGTCGTACGCGGCCATGCCGCCAATCGCCGGCCGCGTGGTCTCGTTGCCTATATCTCGGTCCGTCGTGCCGTGCGCGTTGCGAGCCGTTCGCACATAGCGATAGAAGTTGGTCCCATTGATGAGCTCCATCGTGAAGAACCAGCTGCCTTCACTTTCGATGAGCTCGCCCAGACGAACCAGATTCGGGTGATCGAGGCCCTGGATGCTTCGAAACTCCTTCTTGAAGCGAAGCAGGCGATTGGCATCGAAATCGCGAATCGTCTTGATGGCGACCTGGGTTTCGCGCTCGTGGTCGATGGCCGCATAGACCACGCCCATCGCGCCTTCGCCTAGGCGCGAGAGTACTTGGAAGCGAGATGTACCTGAGAATTCAGAGTTCATGCTCGGCTCTTTGTCGACGTCCCCTCAGACTCAGAAAGTTTATGAGTTCCAACACGGTGGGTAAAGTTTTGACTCATTTCCCAAGGGGTTCTATTGTTCTGCCCCGAGAGGGCCTGCGCAGAGCGGGCCAGCACGCCATGGCCCCTGAAAACACGATTACCTTAGTATCCAGGCTTGTAGCTGAGATTTGTGAAATCGACCAGAAAACGGTCCGTTCGGAATCGAAGTTGGTTGGCCTCGGCCTGGACTCTGTTCGAGTTCTCGATCTGTTGATGGCCGTCGAGGACGCCCTGGATATTGAGCTGAGCGAGAACGACCCCGCTCTCGCCGACGTGCAGACCGTCGCTGACCTGGCTGCACTCATTGAAAAGCGGCGGAGCTAGCCTTGTCGGGCAGCGGGACTAGCCTGTACAGCGAGTTCGTCAAACCGCTCCTGGCGGCCCGTTTGCGCGCCGCCGGTCTCGACGTCAACTATCATCGTGGGCTGGGCGACTCGCTCTTCTATATGGAGAACGATAGCGAGGTGGAGGTGCTCGATCTCGTCGGTGGCT
>JAHEAK010000658.1 GCA_024642805.1 Kofleriaceae bacterium
TTTGCGCTATTGTCTCAATCACGCACTGGAAGAGGCCGGCCATGATCTGATGGCTCTCAAAGACCTCGAGTCCATTGGCGTCGACCCATCGAGCGTGCTTTCCAGCGAGCCACTGCCCGAGACCCAGGCCCTCATCGCCTACCTCTTCCATATCTCATCGCAGAAGGACGCGACCGCCCGACTCGGCTATAGCTACTGGGCCGAAGATGCCTATAGCTTCATCGAGGAGCTCTTGACCGCCATGCGCCGCGATCTCCAGCTGGCCGATCGAAACATGACCTTCTTCGTGGCCCATTCCGAGCTCGATGCCACACACTCCGATGAAGTCAAAAAGATCATTGGACGCACCTGCGCGGATGCTGCGCTGCAGGACGACGTGCTCACCGTTCTCAAGACCACACTCCATCTGAGTGGACGCATCCTCGACGCCGCCTACAGCGAGTACGCCCGCAAGCGCACCCTGCCCATTCCACCGCGAGCGACAGTCGATCGCGGCCAGGCCCGCACCAACTAGTGTCCACTTAAGAGTCTCAGCGTGGTGTCGCAGGCATTCGAGTCGTGCCTGTGACACACATCCAGCATTGCAAGGTCTGCGCGCCGTCTCCCCCCGGCTGCGCGTAGGCCTTGCGAGGCTTCTTGCGCAGGCCCCGTTCTTGTATGGCCGACAGCAATGTCTGTCCGCCACGCCTGCTTGCTCGCCCTAATGCTGGCCTCCTGTTATGAAGCGCCCCTACCAGCGAGGGAGGCGCCACAGTTCAAGCGCACGCCAAGCTCAAGCTCCATCGAAAACACCCGCATCGACTGGCAAGCGGGCGAGACGATGTCGTGGGGCGTTCGCTGGCGCGGCATGCAGGTTGGCACCGCGTCCTTGCAAGTGCAGAGGGTGGACGGTCAGCTCTACGTCGAGAGCCGTTTCGCCACCCTTGGCCTTGCCGAACAAGTGAACCCGGTCAGGCACCATTTGCTTACCCCGGCGCGCCTTTCGGCCAGCAGCGTCGATGATCTTCACAGCGCCCTGGCTCGAGTGCGTGCATGGGCACGAGCGGATGCATTGCCTGCCCACTTGCGCGTGCGCCAGGGCAGCGAGCTCTATGTTCTCAAGTTGGCACAGCCGGTCGCCGACCGCAGTCAGTCCGTGCCGAGCTTGCGCGTAGAAGCCCAGGCCAAGTCGCCAAACAGACTCATCGACATCACCCTGTGGGTCTCCGATGACCCGAAGAGAATGCCGCTGCGAGTCATTCTGGCCCAGGGCACGCAACAGGTGCAGGCGACGATTATCGATGCCTCCAGCGAGTCGAGACCACCACACATCGGTGTGGCCAAGGGCAACACTGTTCGGTGAGCGCACAGGCGATCCTCGAACAATCCATGCCTTCTCGTGGTGCGTTGATTGCAACGGTCGCCGCCAATGCCACTCAGTTCACTTCGGGTCGCTCTCGTCCTCGGCATCCTTCTGCCCTCGGCGATCACACACGCCGATGCCCCCCCCAGCATGCGACACGACAAAGCCGTCAATTGCTTGCGGGACACCGAGGGTCAGGGCTGGCGTGTGCAGTGCGATGCCTCCACCAAGATCTGCCTCTACGCCCCCGACGAAGAGCTCAGCAGCAGCGGCACGCGAGCGCGACCGCTCGAGCGAGCGCGACGTTGTTCGGTCTTCAACGAGAGCTTCGATCAGGACAAGCTGCGAGCGGATGGCTACCAGCTACTACCTGGTCGCGTTGACGCGCCCTACGGCTGGACTCGAGACGATCGCGGTCGCGTCTTTCAGACCAACTTCGATCTCGGCCGACGGATGTACTTTGGCACCAGCTACAATCCCAACAAGCTGCTCGGTGAACCTGGCGAACTTCGCCGCACCTCCTTCAACTTCGGCCTCCTGGTCGCCGACGCACAGCAGGGCCGAAACCTGCACCGCCTGCGTCTGGTCGAAGGCGAAGTGCGCGTGGAGCCCTTTTCCGCCGAGCTCGTGCTCTTCCACTACGACCTCTCGCGTCGCTTCGTCGAACCACTCTTGCGCATCACCACCTTTGCGGGCGAACCCCAGCGCCACGATTTGCATCTGGATCTCGGCCTGTGGACCGAGGCTGGCCACCTGGAGAGCCATCACACGCCTCTTGGCGACTCGAGCCTGTGGCGCTTTGGCACCGCGCAAATGACGGTCGACCTGTGGCACTCGGAACAACTCGACTCCTTCTTGCGCCTGCGTACGGGTGTTGGATTCGAACGCCTGTACACCGAGAAATATGGTGATCGCACGGCTCTGACTGGTAGCTCCGCCTTGCAACTGGAGTGGGTGCTCGACGAGCAAGGCTTTCACAATCTGCGCGCGGAGTTGACATGGGAGGTTCCTCGCTATTTTGCCGCCACTGCCGAGAATCGGCTGGCTCGCCGCAATCAAGCAAAGTTTGAGTACGAGACGATCGTGCTCGCGATTAACGATCAGCCTCTCACCTTGACCGCGGGACTTGGCGGTGAGCGGCGCAACGATTTGCCTGTGGTAAAGGATCGCTGGGCCTTTGTGGCCGACGCCGGGCTTCGAGTCAGCCTATGGGCACCACCAAAACGGCACTGATCGGTGTCGCCGCCCTGTGGACACTTCTGCTCCTCAGGTCCCACGCGCAGGCCGACCCATGCGTTCGCTACACACGTGCGCACAGCCCCTTTGCCACCTGCTTCGATGCGGGCAATCGCCTCTTCCTTGCCGGTGGCAGTGATGGATTCGGCGCAGGCCTTCGAGTGCGACACGGCATGGGATTCGACGACGCCCCCGATCTCACATGGAAACTCGAACACCATGTGCTCGAAGCCAAGGTAGGTGGCATGAGCGAGCGCTACTCGGGGCTCATCTACTCCGGCCGCTATCTTCGACACGCCCGCGACGGGCATATCGTCGTGCCCCTTGGCACGCCTCGCAAGATCTTCGTGCCCTTCGACATTGGCGCCGAGGGTCAGCTCGGGAGCTTTCGACAGACTCGCGCCGGGGAGGCGCTCGAGATCGGAGTCGTGCGAGTGGCGGGCCTCTTCGACTTTAGTCGCACGGCCACTTTCCGCCGGCGGATTGCCATTGGCATCGTGGCCAGCTGGGACATGCGCTTGGATCTCGACTCGCGACGGCCCAGCGAGAACCTTGTGGCACCTCTCTCGCTGGCGCATCTGAGCGGCTACAGCGAGTCGAAAGACGGGCTCACTCTCGGGAGTCTGGAATGCACGGCCGGTCGTGAGTGGTCCAGTTCTAAAGGCTGGCGCTGGCGCTCCTCCGCTCGTGCCAGTGTCGAGCGCGTCCTGCTCGCCCTCAACGATCACCCGCTGTCGATGGTCATCGAGGCGTCGGCAAGCACACCCGAGCGCGAGCTACGGGCCACCCTGGGCGCCCGCTTCAGCCTCT
>JAHEAK010000659.1 GCA_024642805.1 Kofleriaceae bacterium
CGTAAGGAAATATTCTTAAAACGTGGGGTTCCCGAGTACGTCTCGTCCAACGTGGCCAGCGAGCTCTTCGGCGCCACCTTGGTGCGCATGGAAGTGATTTCTAGCGGCGAACTCGATATGGCGCTGGCCGTCATGCCCCACTTTGGCGGCAAGCTGGGTGACACGCTCGTCGGTCTAGGGCTCATGAAGCCTCTCGAGGTCTTTCGTCATCTGACCAAGCAAGTTCGCAGCAAGCTCATCGAGGTTTGCACCTGGACCAAGGGCCACTACGAGTGGTTTCCCAACCAGAAGTGCCCAAAGCAGGCCTTCCCCCTCGATCTCGATCCCCTGGAGGTCTACGGCGCAGGCGCCATGGCGATGTCTCGAACCGCGCTAGATGCCTGGAGTTCACACCTTCCATCCATGAGGCCTATAGCGGCTCGCTCTTCCGTGGCGGTCCCAGAACTATTCCAAGTGGAAGGCATCCGTCGCTTTCAAGAGTCCTTGGACGGCTCGCGAACAGTGAGCGAAATCGTTGGGGACGCCAACGATAGCCCCGCCGATCTTCATCGATTGCGACTGCTCTTTCTCTTGGTTGGCACCAATCTGGTCGTCGACCAATCAAAGGCCCCATGAGCTTCACGTCTATCCATCGCGCTGCGCTGCTTCTGAGCTTGGGCTCGGCACTTCTGTTGTGGTCTCCATCGGAGAGCCACGCGCAAGATGCCGAGAAGCGCGCCCAAGCGGAGGAGCTCAACAACCAGGGCAAGCAGCGCATCAAGCAGCTCGATCTGGAGGGAGCCGCCGCTCGCTTTCGCGCCGCCATGCAGCTGGTGGACGATCCGCGCTACGCCTTCAACCTGTGCTACACGCTCGACAAGTCAAACAAGCTCGAGGAGGCCCGCGTGGCCTGCCAGGATGTGGTGTCATCTGGCGATCCTCGGCTCGGAGAAAAGGCCGCTGCTCTGCTCGAAACTATCGACGCCAAGCTGGCCCAAGGAGCCGGGCCAGGGCCCGAGAACACGCCACCGGATACCAGTGAGCCAGTGGTGCAGCCACCGGAACCACCAGAGCCCATCAAGAGCGAGACCCCTCCAGCGCCGAGATTCGCGGGCATGGTCGGTGCGGCTTCGGCAAACGTCAACGCCGAGGTCACCACCACGGCGCGCCTGGGCCTGGCTCTTGGCGGCACCTTTTTGGTTGCCGACTTGCCCAGCGTCGATCTCATTGCCGATGCCCAGCTGGTGCAGCGAGGATTCTCCTCCTTTGTCTCCGATATCGAGCTGACTGCCAACTTGACCTATTTTGACCTCGGCTTCGCTGCTCGTTACAGCCTCGGCCAGTCGCTGACCAAACCCTATTTGGAGTTTGGAACTACCCTGTGCGTGTTGGTGACCTCGTCGGCAACGGTTGGTGGCATGGACAGCGATGTCAACGCGAGTTCCATCGATGTCGCTACGACCTTGGGTGTGGGCATGCGCATTGGCACGATCGATCTGCGGGCGCGCTTGCTCATGGGCCTCATCGACATCAACAGCAACTCCTCCGACTCGATCGCGCAGACTGGAACCACCAATCGCGTGACCACGGTGCAAGCCGGCTACTGGTTCTAGAGACGCTAGCTACTCCGAGCTCGCAACCGACAAGCCAACCGCATCGAGCCAGGCGGCGCGCAGGGCGGGCAGAGGAGCGCGCACATCGAGATGCTCGCCTGTGTGTGGATGCGTGAATGAAATCTGCGAGGCGTGCAGGAAGTGACCTACGAAGTCCTCGCAAGACTGCCCACCGTAGAGCGTGTCGCCGACGATAGGACTCCCGCAGTGCGCCAGATGGGCGCGGACCTGGTGCATGCGGCCCGTGTGGGCTTTGCAGCGCAGGAAGCTGTACTCCTCGGTATGTGCCAGCACTTGCCAGGTGGTGTGCGCCTCGAGACCGGAGTAGTCGACGCTGACCTTTCGAGACTTCTGCAAGAGCGGCTCTTGGCATTCATCACCAAAGGGGCGTTCGTGCACGGCGGCAAGGTAGGTCTTGTCGATGTTCCCTTGGGCAAAGGCCTCGCGCAGTGCTTGCCAGGTGTGCGCATCGCGAGCAGCCAGAAGCAGGCCACTTGTGTGAATGTCGAGTCGATGGGCTAGACCCGCTTCGCGCGGATCCTCACCGACCATGGCGCACTCGGGGTGGCGATGCACGAGCATGTTGGCCACCGTGCCAAGCTCACCGGCAAGCAGCGGATGCGAGGGCAGACCGGGCGGTTTGTTGATCACCAGTAGGTGCTCATCCTCGTAAACCAGAGCGAGCTCGCCGGCTTCGGGACATACCCGCAGGGACTCGTCGTCGATGGGTGGCCGAGACAGCTCGACGTGCTGCCCGGCCTGGACGAATTGCCCCTTCTTGACCTTCTTGCCATCGACTCGTACCTGGCCGTTAGTGAACAGATCCGCTAATCGTCGGCGACTGGCTGCAGGGTAGCGTGAGCCAACGATCTGATCGACTCGACCTGCCTGGCCCTCTGGAATTACGAAGTGCAGATCGTTCTTGCTCATGCGACCCCTCGTAACACGATAGCGCTCACCGGCGCACCGGCTGGGAGGTCGCCTGTCTCCGCAGGGACCTCGATTAGGCAATCGACCGCCACCATGGATCGCAGCATGCCAGAGCCCTGGCTAGCCAGCGGGTTTGCGATCAGCCTGTCTCCTTGGCGGCTGAGACTGGCTCGCAGGTAGTGGGCACGCCCGGGCGATTTGCGTATCGCGCTGGCGAGCTCGGCCCGCAAGCGGGTTCGCTCAAGCTGGCTATGCCCGGCAAGTTTGCGCAAGGCCGGTCGAACGAAGAGCTCGAAGCTGACCATCGAAGACGCGGGATTGCCTGGCAAGCCGAAGACCAGCTGCCCACCCTCCCGCTTGCCGAAGGCGAGCGGTTTGCCGGGCTTGATGGCCACTTTCCAAAAGCCAAGCTCGATGCCCACCTCCGCGAAGGCGTCCTTGACGTGATCGAAATCGCCGACCGAGACGCCGCCAGATGTGAGGAGGAGGTCGTAGTCGAGCAGCGAGCGCAGCGCCCGCACCGTGCTTTGCAAATCGTCGGCGACGATGCCTGCAATCACGGGGACGCCGCCAGCCTCGCGCACCTGTGCCGCTAAGCTGATGGCGTTGCAATTGATGATCTGACCGGGCTTGGGTGTCGCGCCGAGTGCCACCAGCTCATCGCCCGTCGAAAGAATGGCGACACGCGCTCGTCTGGTCACCGGCACATGACTGATGCCCTGCGCGGCCAAGAGGCCCAGTTCTCCTGGACCGAGCAGAGTGCCGTCTTTCAGAAGAGTGCTTCCTAGCTGCACGTCTTCACCGGCCCTGCGAATGTTGGCTCCTGAACTGGTCGCGCTGGCGAAGTGGGCGAGCTCGGCTTTCTC
>JAHEAK010000660.1 GCA_024642805.1 Kofleriaceae bacterium
AGGCGCGCGTCCCACACCCACCACTTGTTCCACGCGGGTTTGGCCCACAACACGCCGGTGACCATGACAATCGTGCCGAACATGACCGCGACCTCGGCCGCTGCCACTGACACGTCATCCCAGCGATCCTGGCGACCGCGCAGATACTTGATGCTGGCGATGCCGCAGATGATCACGGCAAGGAAGAGCATGAAGGCGCAAGGCACGTGATAGTAGAAGATCTTCTGGTTGAAGTAGAGCGGCCCCTGAGCGAGTGGCGCGCCATAGAAGATGAGCTGAATGGTGTAGAAAAAGCCCGCAATGCAGGCCACCGCGGCACCGATATAGAGGGAGGTTTTCATTCAATCACCAGCGATTCGAAGGTCCACAAGGCAGCTACCGTAAAGATTGTATCGTAGACGCCGAGAAAGCGAATCCAGAACCAAGAATCTGCCAATCCGCCCTCCAGCATCGATGTGGTCGACTTGATGGCCGCAATGAAGAGCGGCACCAGGATCGGGTAGAGCACGACCGGCAGCAGAACGTCCCTGGAGCCTGTTTTGAGCAACATGGCCGCAAAGACCGAGCCGACGATAGCGAAGCCCGCACTGCCCAACAAGAGCGTGCACACCAGGACCAGCGGGTACTCGAGCAGTGGTGCATCAAAAAACAGCACCACCAGCGGCACGACAACGATCTGCACCAGAAAGATCATGATGAAGATCGCCAGCGCCTTGCCCAGAAAGATGGAGGCCCGCGGGATGGGCGCCAGGAGCAGACCGCGCATGGTGCCAGACTCGCGCTCCCGGTCGAAGGCGCGCGACAGGCCCAGGGTGCCCGCGAAGAGCACGGCGACCCAAACAAACCCCGGACTGAGGTCGGCGACGTTGTTGGTCTGGCCCTCGCCACTTGGGCGCAAGAAGGCAAAGGAGAACAGCAAGACCACCATCGCCGCAAAGAAGCACATGGTGTACACGATCTCTCGGCTGCGGAACTCGACCCGTACGTCCTTCCAGGCCAGGGTCATGGCGTGATGCAATAACTCCACGAGTCCTTTTACGCTCCGCCCACCCGGCTGGCAAAAAAGCGCGGACCAGCGCCACGCAGGTAACAAGCCGCTTGGCTCTTGCGCTTACTCAGAATGCGCATGGTAGAGGTCCTTGAGCTCGGCAAAGGAATAGCCAGCGGAGCGAGTCTCGTGCGCGATGGCGCCCCGGCGCAGCACGGCCACGTGGGTGGTGATGTCGGCGATCGATTCCAGATCGTGGGTGATTACCAGAATGACAGCCTTACGAGTAACGGCCTCTTGCAGGGCCTGCGCGAGCGCCTGGGCGCCGGTGCGATCGAGGCCGGTGAAGGGCTCGTCGAGCAAGAGAAGCGAGGGCTCGTGCAACATCGTGCGCGCGAGAGCAAGGCGCTGCACCATGCCCCTCGAGTAGGTTCCAGCCTCGCGGGTCCACGCCTTCTCATCGAGCCCTACCGTCTTGAGCAGTGACACGCTGCGCTCCTGCATGTCTTCCACCTGGTACAGCCTGCCCCAGAAGTAGAGGTTCTCCAGAGCGCTCAGACCCGAGTACAGGAAGGACTCATGCGCCAGGACGCCGATCTGCTTGCGGAGGCCGGGCCCGCCCCGAAGTGCCTTGCCCTGCGAGAGGTACTCCACCTTGCCAGCGCTCGGCCGAACAATCGACGAGACGATGCCGAGTAAGGTCGACTTGCCGGCGCCGTTGGCCCCGAGCAGTGCACACACGCCAGGGCCCATTTCCATGTCGACGGACGCCAGGGCACGATGCAGGCCGTAGCGCTTGCTCAGTCCGCTGACTTTGACCGCGTCGACCGTCACTACGTCTAGTTTGAGTTGCGCACCGAGCTCTTGTGGTCGTCGATCTGACGGTACACGGCAGCGAGGCGCGTGTTCAGACGATCGCGCTTCTTCTGATAGGGCTTGTCCTCCTCGCGCTTGTGGCGTCGCTCGGTCTCTAGAGCCACAAGTTCGGCCATGAGCTTTTCACGGGTAAGGACCAGTGCCTGCAGCTCGGGGTCGACGTGTTCGCTGCTTCGGCTCTTGAAGAAGACCACAAAGACCACCCAGACGAGCAGCATGACGACCACCAGGCCGACCGCGATGCGCGTGCGCCGCGCCCACACGGAGTACTGCGGCAAGCCAGTGACCCCAAAGACCAGACGCTGCTGGGGAGCGATATTGATGTTGGGCATCTCGATAAAGGAGCGGTTCGTACCGGGTTGGTCGGAGTTCTTTACTTCGGCACCTTCCGGGGTCCGCAGCTCCATGCCAGGCAAGTCCTCGAGAACGATGCGGCCTCCGCGCATGCCAAAGGGCAGCGCCATGTCGAAGGTGACTTTGCCGTCTTCGACGGGCAAGGCGTAGGTGGCGACGAAGTCGCGCTGGCCCGGTGGAACCGCGCCGCGCCACAAAAAGCCCTGCCCGCTCTCAACACCCACGCGGCTGGTCATCTCGTCGGCGACCGAGGCGCCCATGAAGCCCTTTGGCAAGGGAATCATCAGGCCTTTGGCTGACATGCGCAGCGGCGCGATGCCTGGATTGGCGATGGAAATGCGCGTCTGAAACCATAGACGGGTGTCGTCGAGCTCGGCGCCGCCATGCATGCTGAAGAGCAGCTCGGGATACATGAAGATGCCAACCGCCGCGCCCTTGTCGGCCGTCAGCTGAAAGGGCAGAGAAAGAAACTGCCGACCATCGGCGAAGACCTTGGCGATGTAGACCTTGTCGTCGCCGCTGGCGACGCCATCGAAGCTCGCTTCGCGAATGCTCTGATCGGGCCACTCGAAGGCGAAGGCGATGGACTGCGCCTGATCGGCACTTACGGTGAAGGCCTCGCTGCGCACCTCTTTGCCATAGAGAGTGGCTACTGCGACGTAGCTCTTGCCGACGACGAGCTCGGGGAAGAAGGCCAGGCCCTGGGCATTGGTGCTGCGCTCGAGGCCAATCTCAGGACCGGCAAGCGCCGTCGGAGGCTTTGCCGGGCCACCCGCCGCACCTGGCGCGGGTGCTGCCGGCGGAGCACTCTCGATACGCACGCTGGCCCCGGGAATCGGCGCATTGGCCGAGGGCCGCACCGTGTAGAAGGACACTTGTCCTGGCTCGGTACCTTCGGCGGCCTTCATCGGACCGCTGCGGCCGAGCATCGAGCTTGCGCTTGGAGCGGCATCCACGATCTCGGCGGAGCGTGGCTCTTGCCCGGCAGCGCCAATCTGCACCAGCTCGACCTTGGAGCTGTGCTCGAGATATCCAATCTGACTCTCTTCGGCAAAGAGGCGAACGATCACCTGCCCTGCCCCTGGCATCGCTGCGTCCGTGCCCGACATCTCCTCGAGATCGTCGATACCAGGCGCTGCAGAATTCTTCTTAGCACCGGCGAACATCA
>JAHEAK010000661.1 GCA_024642805.1 Kofleriaceae bacterium
GGCTCGTGAGCGAGCCGAGCAGGAACAACGGCGTTTGGAGGCGCAGCTCGAGCAATCTAGACGGCTGGAGGCCATTGGTCGTCTTGCCGGAGGGGTCGCCCATGATCTCAACAATCAGCTCACCGTAATTCTCGGCACGGCTCAGCTGATGGCCAAGGACGCCTCGTCTGAAGACCTCGACTCCATTATCAAGGCCGCGGATCACTCCGGGCATCTGATTGGGCAATTGCTGACCTTTGCGCGCGGGCAAGTACGACACCCGGTGCCTCTCGATCTCAACGAAGTCTTGCGAGACGCAAAAGGCATCTTGCGGGCCCTGGTCCGCGAAAACGTGCAACTGGATCTTCGGCTGAGCAGCTCCGAAGTTAGAGTGCTTGCCGATCCGACGCGCCTCGAACAGGTCGTCATCAATCTGATCGGCAACGCATCGGACGCCTTGCCGGAGGGGGGAGTCGTCACGGTGACGACCAGGGTCGAGGAGATTGTGGCGACCCATCCCGACGCCAAGCGGGTCTCAGGTGGCCACTACGCGAGCCTCGAGGTCCACGATTCGGGGACGGGCATCGCTCCGGAAACTCTGAGCCGCATGTTCGAACCCTTCTTCACGACCAAAGAAGACGGCGCAGGCACGGGCCTTGGACTCGCGACGGTGCACGCAGTTGTTCAACAGTGTGGCGGGCATGTGTACGCCACCAGCAATCCTAGCCAGGGCACGACCTTTCGAGTGCTTCTGCCCTTGCTGCACGACGAATTGATTCACCTCAGCCCCCAACAAGCTCTCATTGAAATTGACTGGGTTAGGTTCAAGGTTCTCATCGTCGATGATCAGCGCTTGGTTGGCGAGTTGATCGAGCGGGTCGTCAAGAGCCTCGGCTGTGAAGCGATCTTGGTGCAGAGCGCCTTTGAGGCTATTGAGATTTTTGAGCGCGGCACGCCCTGTGACCTCGTGATCTCCGACGTCATCATGCCTGAGTTGAGCGGCCCCGAGCTGGTCAGCCGACTCAGAGCCATTCAGGCTGACCTGAAGGTGCTCTTGACCTCGGGCTATGTGTTTCATGAGCGACTTGAAGGCGAGCATTTTCTTAGCAAGCCCTTTACGCCCGACCAACTCGTCGATGCGGTCGCCACCGCGCTTCTTAGCTAGCTCGGCACGCCCGCAAGGCATCGACGATTGTCATCGCCCGTGCCCGCCCTCGCCTCACCAGCCGGCGAATTCGAAGAGCAGGGGCTGGACCAAAAGGCCTAGGTGCACTCCCATGGGCAGCGCCACGCTGCCGCGACCGGCCAGGTACAACATGCCAAAGCCAAGCCCGAGCACGAAGACGGCCAGCGCTGCCCCGAGATTGCCGGACTCCGCGAGAGCGGCGAGGCTGGCACCGACGAGCACGCCGAGAGCGGATCGCGCTCGGCCCAGTTGCGCAGGCATCTGCGAGATCACGTAGCCGCGAAAGAACATCTCATTGGCGGCGGCGGTGGCGAGCGCCAAGAGCAGTCCTGCGAGCGCTGCGCGCCCATGACCTTGTACGAGCAACATCGATACCG
The DNA here is from genome assembly GCA_024642805.1 of Kofleriaceae bacterium. Classification (GTDB taxonomy): domain Bacteria; phylum Myxococcota_A; class Polyangia; order Haliangiales; family Haliangiaceae; genus NORP324. The sequence goes on from JAHEAK010000661.1 coordinate 1,543, forward strand.
AGGCCGGCCCGACCAGAACTTGCAAACCAAGACCTAGGCCAAGGCCAAGCGGCAGGCCCAAGAGTAGGCGGATGGCATGACCGGCATCGCCCGGCGCCACACTCAGCCAGCTCTGCTCTCGCAGCGCCAGGGACACGCTTGCCAGTGCGACCAGGATGACCAGTGGCGGTACCGGCAAGGGCACGAGCACGACCAGGCCGGCACCGAGGAGCTCCGCCCATGGTCGCAGCGGCGGGTGTGCACTGCCAGTCAAGAGCTCTTGACGAAGGTGCCCAGATCGCGATCTTTGACCACCCCAGGGAAGGCGAGCACCTTGTTGTGCATGGCGACGTAGACCCCTGGCGAGCACAGTTGCACGGCGATGAGGGCCTCGGTCAAGTTCTGCATGGCATCGGTGTTGCGCAGCTCGTAGGGCCTCATCGCTCCGGTGAGCACGATGGCGCTCTCTATGGGCTCGCCAATCTCGAGCATCTTGTCGCCCGTCTTGGTCAAGCGATCGGTGCCGTGCACCACCACCACGCCCTCATGCGTCTGCGAAGCGCGACAGGCGGTGGCCGCGATGAGCGCGTGGTCTTCCTCGCTCATCTCCAGGCTGTCCTTGTTCATAAGACGCAGACGCTCGATCTCGACGCCGCGGAGGTCGAGGGTTGCCAACATGAGATCGAGCACGGAGACCTGATTGTTGAGCACGCCGGAGAGCTCATCGTAGGTCTTCTCGATGGTGCCGCCGGTCGAAATGAGCGCGATCTTCATAGGCCGGATTGTTTGCGGATGCTGGCGATGTAGTCAGCCGGAAACTCGTGCTCGCGCATGCCGCTCAGGTAGTGCTCGAGATAGCTCTCGAGGGGCCGCAAGCCCGTGCTCGGCTCAGGATTGTGATAGGTGTAGGCCTGGTGAACGCTCTGCTTGTGCCATAGCGACACCTCGACCGAGACGATTTCGTAACCGCCTTCGTAGGCGTGCAGCACTTCGACTTGTCCGCTGGTGAGTGCGTAGAGCACGCCAAAGACCGAGTCGCCTGCTTGCGCTTCGATGTTGCCCTTTGCGCTGCCGTCCTGGCCGCGATGACTGAAGCGATGACGAAAGCCCGTGAGGGACGCCGGACCGTGCACGATCACAGCGCCGGTGCGCTCCTCCAAGCGAGAGCGACTCATGTTCGAGCCGTATGAGAAATAAAGCTGCATCCGGTGACCTCGTTGGCTAGCGTCCTACACGTGGGCGCGTGTCCGTCAAGCATTGATAATGACAAAAAGTTTGCCCGTGTGCACCTGAGCCCGTAGTTTGTTTTTGGGGGAGACACGTATGATGACAAAGAGACTGCTAGACAGCTCTTGGCCGTATCTCGTCATCATGATCCTCGGCATTGTTCTCGTGAGTGGCGCACTGGGACCCTTCTAGGTACCTTTTGCAGATGCAGCTTCGTCGCTGTGCCCAACAAATCACAATCGGTATTCTGCTCCTTCTCGCTGCTAGCTGCGGCAAGAAGGGCGCGGTGCCGAAGAGCGGTGTCGCGGGTCATGTGACTGCGGTGCAAGGGGAGGTGAGTGCGACGCGAGCGGGGCAGCCGGCTCGCGCACTCGCCCTGCACGATACGGTGTTCGGCGACGACACCATCAAGACCGGCGTGGCTTCATCCATCGAGGTGAGCTTCACGCACAACAATGCCAGATGGCAGCTGGGTGCCGAGCAACTGCGCCGGGTCGACAGCAGTGTGGCCTGGCGTGCCGAACGGCAAGACCTTGCCACACTGGATTCCAAAGAGTCGATCGCGACGGGTTCCGCTGGCCGCAACACCACACGGGAAGCGGCAGAGTCGGCGGAGACCTTGTTGCC
>JAHEAK010000662.1 GCA_024642805.1 Kofleriaceae bacterium
CGTCTCTGCTCGGCAATCCACAACTGCACGTCGTAGCCACGCTGGGCGAGAAGGCGCAGAAGCGTGGGATGCTCTGGCCCTACCTGTCGCCAATATCGGCTCTGCAGTGTGGAGAGCAGAGCCCGATAGGTGCTCGGATAGGGCGTGTATGCCGATTGAAAATCGAGACTCTGTCGAGCGATGGCAGCAAGCTCAGGAACGCCCTCTTGCCAGGCCTGGCGGCCCATGTCGGCGCGCATGGCATCGGCGAGCACGATGTAGATGTCTGGGTAGATGCCTTTAGCGATAGCGGGCGCCTCGTTCGCGCGCTGCGCGGCGGTCCCACCAGGTGCCTGCAACTCATCCTCTGCGTCCAAGCCCCCTTCACTCTCGCCGTCGACCAGACCATTGCAGTTGTCGTCTCGATGATTGTCGGGAATTTCACAGCGCCCGGGGTAGACCTCCGCTGACGCGTCATCGCAATCGCCGCCACCGAGAATCGGTGAGTATCCGTCTCGATCGCGATCGCTGAGACCGTGCAAGAGCGAGAGTAACTTAGGCTGCAAGGTGCCATGCTCGACGCCGATGGCGCGCGCGTTGCGCAAATTGGCAAAGAGGATCACCTGCGCGAGTACGGCGAGGGCGATCAGCAGCGGGACTCGTGAGCTCCGCAGACCGGCTCGCGCAAACCCGAGCGCGGCCGCAATCACCGCAACGAGCGCCGCCACGTTGTGAAAGCCCCCGTACAGGCGCCGAAGAACAAGAGCGTCAGCGGCAAAACAAGCGAGTGCCACCAACGCACAAACAGCGATCAACATCGGCCTGGAGCTGCGCTGCCACAAGAGCGCGGTGACCAGCCCCGCTCCGACGAAAAGCACGGGCACCACCAGACCCAAGTGATAGCGATCGACGTCCAGATCCCAAGGGCGGAGCAGCACGGTCGCCATCGCTCCGACCAGCGCCCCCCACGACGCCCCGCCCAGAAGGCACGCTGCCCGTGGCAATGCTCTGCGCAGCGGTTCCATGAGCTGTCCCCCGAGATAGGCCAGGGCTCCCGCGCTGGCCGCCAGGACAAGCGCCACCCAACTGGCCGCTGCAATGCCCGTGAGCCAGTACTGAAACATCGGCCCACCGCTCGCGCGAATCCCCACCAGGGCCGTGTCGATGGTGACGAGCACCAGCAGTCCCGCCATGATGGCTACCCATCGAATCTCGATGCAAATGTGTAGGGGCTGCCGAGACACGAGCGAGTGGCCAGTTTATGGCGCGAACTGCCGTCTTTCAAATTCGACGGCCTTGCCGGTTCCTGCCTGCCGAGCTGTTGCTCTTGGCCTGCTCTTGCCAGGCAAGTCGCGCTACGCTCGGATGCATCCCGTGCGCTCCTTCCCTTCCCTCCTCTCCGCCCGCCGCTTGCCCATGGCCATGGTCGTCGCGGGCGCGCTGCTCGCACTCGTGGGCTGCTCGGTACCTCGCTCCGGCGTGGCACGTGCAAGCTACGTCACCATGGCCAGCTTCGACATCGGCGTGGTAGCCGCCACTCCACCCTTTCTGGTGTGCGCCCTCGAGTCCTACAAGTCGACCAACCCCAAACCCTGTGACAAGTGGGCCTACCTCATTGCGGGTGGTGCAGCGGCGGTAAGCGCCATCGTTCTCGCCAACCAGGACACGGACCAGGAGCCGCAAGCGACCGAATGGATCGTCGTCTCGGCGCTGCCAGCAAGCTTCGTGGCGGGCGTGATTCACTGGTTGGTAGTGGGCGAGGACTAGATCTTGGCGAGGTGGCTGTGCTGGCGTGTCTCGCCATGCGGCGGCCAATGATCTCGGGGCTTGCCTTTGTCCCCTGGCTGCCATAAGCACAGCGCGCGCATGCCGCTGCCGTGGAATCCGACCTTGAGTCCGCTGATGCTTGCCCCGATGCAGGGCTTGACCAACCGCGCCTTGCGTCGTGTCTACGCCGAGACCGTCAAACCCGATGTGCTCTTCACCGAGTTCGTTCGGGTGCGGCCGCGCGCCAAAGTCATGGTCGCCCAAAGTGACTTTACCGAGGCCTTGGCCACCTCGCCGGGGATTCCATTGATCGTGCAGGTCATTGGCTGCGCAGAAGAGGGCGTCGTTGCTGCGACTCGCGAGTTGGTCGAGCGCGGTGTCGAACACATTAATGTCAACATGGGCTGCCCTTTCGGGCGCATGACCTCCGTGCTGGCAGGTGGCGGCATGTTTCGGAGCCCAGAGACCGTCGAACCGATGCTGCAAGAGCTCCGTGGCATCGTGCCTGGCTCCTTGTCGGTCAAGACTCGCCTGGGCCTGGACGATGAACGCCAGCTCTTCGACATCCTGCCGGCCTTTGAAAATGCCGGCATCGATTTCCTCATCGTTCACGCGCGTACGGTCGAGCAGAAGTACAAGGGCGTAGCCAATCACGCGATCACCAAGGAACTGGTAGCTCGCTGCTCGCTCCCCCTAATCGCCAACGGGGATATTTCCGGCTCCGCGCAAGCCAAGCAGGTTCTTGAGCAGACCGGGGCGCGCGGTCTCATGCTTGGCCGGGGTGCGATTGCCGACCCGAGGCTCTTCGAGCGAATCCGGGGCAACGCGCCGAGCGAGCCAGATGCCCGCGAGTACAAGCGAGAAGTGGCCGTGCACTTGTCGCGCTTGGTAGATGCCTACTCAGAAGTATTCTGTGGCGAAGGGCAAATCCTCGCCAAGCTGCGCGAGACCTTTGCGCACTTCCAGGACCCCGCTCTGCGTCGCTGGGGGCGCAAGCTCAGCAAGCGCAAGCAGCTGGCCGGCGTGGCCGAGATGTTAGCGGAGGCGGTTGCCCACAGTTCAACTCGAGCCCCCGCTCCAGGCCTGGCGCCTCCCTAGCGGAGCGCGCCTGCCTTGGCTCTTGGACACAGCTACTGCGCGTCGCTGCAGCTATCGTAGCTCCAGTCGCTGCAGTCACAACCATCTGGCGTGCAGCTGCAGTCGACACCTGCATAGAATGGACTGCAGTCGCTGCGCGCGATGCACATCGCTTCACCGGCGATGTCGGCGCAAGCTGTCGCCGGGCACTCACTCAGGTCGATACACGATCCGGTCCAGCAGCCGTTGGCGATACCCGGAGTGGTGCCATCGGGGCAAATCGGCGGATCGACGAGGCAGCCAAGCGGGCCATCGCACTCGCCTGGGTCCACGCTCGGCACGCAGTAGCCGTAGCAAGCGACGGGCACCTGACAGCCGACGCAAGCATCGCCATTGCCGCTCGGTGGTGGCAAGCAAATCTCGAAGGCATTGCAGGTCGAGCCAGCATCACACTCTGCATCGGTGTAGCAGCCGGGGGCCGCTTGCGGCTCATTGTGACAGGAGACGAATGCCCCAGGCGTGCAAGGCTGCTCGACCAAGCCATCGGGTGT
>JAHEAK010000663.1 GCA_024642805.1 Kofleriaceae bacterium
AAGATCAATGGCCTGGACATGGGCGACGTTCGCGATCACAAAAACTTCCTGGGCGCCGTCATCAAGCAAAGCGCCTTCGATCGTCACAAGCAGGCCATCGAGGAGGCGCGCGCTGGCCAGGAGACCACCATTGTGGCCGGCGGTGAGTGCGACGACAGCAAGGGCTTCTTCGTGCGCCCCACGCTCATCCAGACCAGCAATCCGCGCTCGCGCACCATGGTCGAGGAGCTCTTCGGGCCCATCCTGACCCTCTACGTCTACCCAGACGCCGAGTGGAGCCAGGTTCTCGAGACCGTCGACACCACGTCTGACTACGCGCTCACCGGTGCGGTCTTCGCCAACGATCGCGCTGCTGTGCTCGAGGCCAAGACGGCGCTGCGCCACGCCGCAGGCAACTTCTACATCAACGACAAGCCAACGGCAGCGGTCGTCGGTCAGCAGCCTTTCGGCGGTGCGCGTGGTTCGGGCACCAACGACAAGGCTGGCGCTCCGCTCAACCTCCTGCGCTGGACCTCGGCTCGCACGATCAAAGAGACGCTCTCGCCAGCCACCGAACACCGTCATCCTTACCAGGGCTAACCATGAGCACACGACCATTTCGCGTTCTCGGCGTGCAGCAGATCGCCATCGGCGGTACCGACAAGGGCGAGCTGCGCGCCCTGTGGTGCGACATGCTCGGTGTGCAAAAAACCGGCGAGTACCAGAGCGCTTCCGAAAACGTCGATGAAGACATTCTGGTTGCGGGCAAAGGCAGCGCGCGCGTCGAGATCGATCTCATGCAGCCCATCGACCCTCAGGGGCGACCGCGCGTGCACGAACCAGCGCTCAATCACATCGGCTTGTGGGTCGATGACCTCGCCAGCGCCGTCACCTGGCTCACCGCTCAGGGCATGCGCTTTACCCCCGGTGGTATTCGCAAAGGCGCATCGGGACACGATGTTTGCTTCATTCATCCCAAGTCGTCTGCGGAATTTCCCGTGGGCGGCGCGGGCGTTTTGATCGAGCTAGTACAAGCGCCCGAGGACATCCTCGCGGCCAATGCTTAAACTGGCCTGACCCACGAGCACGTGCAATGGCATGTGCACGCGACGCTCTGAGCAAAGCTCATACAGTGTCCTATTGATCGCGTTGCTTCATGCAACGCAATTCATCTTTCGAAGCGCAAGCGAATGCTGTAGCGTGGCCGCTGTTGGTACACACCTGGGGTCTGACAGATTCATGGGCAGACGAGACGACAACGCTTCCGACGAGAGCTTCGGCACCTTCCAGGTGCACGAAGAGTTGGGCTGTGGCGGCATGGCGCGAGTGCATCGCGCCACCAAGATCTGCGCCGATGGATCCAGGCAGCCGGTAGCCCTCAAGCGCATTCTGCCGCACCTGGCAAGCGACGAGCGTCTCGTTGCCAGCTTCGAGCATGAAGCCAGCTTGGCGATGCGATTGCGACATCGCAACATCGTGCCGGTCTACGAGTTCGGTCATGTCGACAGCGAGTACTTCATCAGCATGGAGTTCATCGAAGGCTGGAATCTGCGGCAGATCCTGCGGCAAGCACGCGCCAAGGGACTGGCACCCAGCACCAAGATGTCGCTTCGCATCGCCGCGCAGATCGGTCGGGCCTTGGCCTACGCGCATCAGTGCAGCGACGATCAGGGCAATCCACTTGGTCTGGTGCATCGCGACGTCACGCCAGCCAATGTTTTGATCTCGCAAAGCGGTGAGCTCAAGATCATCGACTTTGGAATCGCCCACACCATCGCCAAGGGGCCCTTCAGCCAGAGCGGCACATTCAAAGGCAAGCTGGCTTATATGGCACCGGAGGCCATCGAAGCCGGCGAGGTGGATGCGCGCTCGGATATTTGGTCGCTGGGCGTTCTCAGTTACGAGCTTTTGACGGGCGCCTCGCCCTTCGACAGCGAGAATGAATTTTTGACCATCGAGCGAATTCGCGAGCTCGAGATTCCCAGCCCCGCGTCGGCAAATCCCGATTGCCCGCTTGCCTTCGCCGCCATCATTCTGCGCGCCCTGGAGCGCGATCCAGAGCGACGTTGGCAATCCTCAAGCGAGATGGCCGAAGCTCTCGATGAGGTAGCGGCCAGTCTGAACGTCGGCGACGACCCCGATGCCGTGGCCCGCTGGTGCAACCAGGTCATGGGTGGTGCCTCCCAAGCCATGCTCGAAGATCCAATTACGCTCACCAACATTCGCGTGCCGAGTGTCGAGAGCGAGCTGGAAGCGGCAACCGTCGACTTGCCCGCACGCCCGGGTGCACGCCTGCCCCTGCCATTGCCACCCGCACACGCAGCACACGCAGCGCATGCAGCGCACTCTTTTGCCATGGCGGGCCACGTCGCTGCCAACCCGCAGGAGTCGACGCCGCGCATCAGCTATCGCGCGCCGACCGCCGGCGAGTTCGCCGAGCTCGTCGAAGCTGTTGCCGTGCCACCCGCCGGGCTCAGCTATCTGCACACTAAGCGATCGCGCACATCAGTTGGGCCCGCCGCGCAAATGGCTCCGAGCAGTTGGCCTGGCGGAACGGTCTCGCCGCCGGCTATGCCAGGCCCGACGCCAGCACGGGCGCAGGTCGCCACCCCGACGCCTCCGCCTACGCAGTCAGCGCCCTGGCGCAATCACGCCATCAACGTCGCCCTTGGCTTTGCACTCGGATCGGCGGTGGCCCTCGGCTATGCGCTCGGCAAACACAAGGTGCGCAGTCAGTCATCTATTGGCACCGACACCCAAGCAACGGGATCCACCTCCTCGGCTCTCATCGATTTCGTGATCACGCCGGAGAGCGCGCAGGTCCTGATCGACGGTCAGGAACAGCACGGCTCTGTCATGCTCGATCCAGGTCGCTACAACTTGGAGATCCGCTCCGATGACTATCGCAACTTCAGCGAAACCCTGGAGGTGCGTGCTGGCGAGCAAAAGGAATATCGCATCGCCTTGAGCCCTAGCAATCATCGGCCAGGCACCGCGACGGGCTCGCCAGCCAAGGTGGTGGCGAGCAACGAGCTGGTCAAGGTGCAGGGCAAGAGCCTGGCCCTGCCAGCCGATGATCTGGGCGATCGCAGCCACGTGCGCGTGCTCTTGTGCGTCTCGCCCCAGGGCGAGGTCAGCTCAGCCAAGGTGGTGAGCGATGTCTCTGCGACGAGCAAGGCCTCTCTCGAGCAACAGCTGGCCTCCTGGCGCTACCAGCCCGCCGGCGCCACGACCAGTGCCTGCTTTGCCAGCTACCTGCGCGTGCGCGGCCGCCGAGTTCTAGCCTCGAGTCCGCAGCCTGATGAGCTGCGCATTGATCGCGCTGTTCGAAGAGCGCCAACGCTACAAGTGTGAGCGAATCGAGCGCAGCGATATGCCCTGAAAGCGCCA
>JAHEAK010000664.1 GCA_024642805.1 Kofleriaceae bacterium
CTGCGCCAATGCAAGCTCATCGTTCTCAAGGGACCGCAACAAGGTTCGGAGCACGTTGTCGAGGGCGAGGTCATTCGGGTAGGCAAGGGCGAGGACAACGATCTCGTCATGACCGATGAGACCGTCTCGCGAAACCACTTTGAGATCGTTCGTGACGCCAAAGGCTACCTCTTGCGCGACTTGCAATCGACCAACGGGACCTTTCTGGACGGTGCCGAGATTCGCGAAGCATACATTCGCGCGGGCGCCGTCATTGCCGCCGGTGCCGCTGAGCTGAAGTTCAGTCCCTTCGAGGAGCGCATTCAGATCATGCCCTCCGAGAAGGAGGAGCTGGGCGTCATGGTTGGTCGGTCCATGCAGATGCGGCAGATCTTCGGCCTCGTCGAGCGCATTGCCGTTACTGACGCGACGGTGCTCATCGAAGGCGAAACCGGAACCGGCAAGGACATGATCGCCAGGACCGTGCATCAGCTCTCCAAGCGCCGCGATCAGCCTTTCGTGGTCGTCGACTGTGGCGCGGTATCGGGCACTCTCATCGAGAGTGAGCTCTTTGGGCACGAAAAGGGCGCGTTTACGGGAGCTGCCAGTCAGAGGCTGGGAGCCTTCGAATACGCCAATGGCGGCACGGTATTTCTCGACGAGCTCGGCGAGCTCTCCCTCGATCTCCAGCCCAAACTCTTGCGGGTTCTCGAGCAGCGCGAGATTCGCCGCGTCGGCGGTTCGCAGACCATCAAGGTCGATTTGCGCATCATCGCCGCGACCCGCATGGATTTGCGCAGCGAGATCGAGAAGGGCAAGTTTCGCGAGGACCTTTACTTCCGACTCAACGTCGTACCGATTGTGTCGCCGGCCCTTCGCGATAGGCGCGATGACATCCCGACCCTGGTCAAACGCTTCCTCTCGGAACTCTCCGTGGGCGAGCCTCCGGCCTTGAGCGAGGCGAGCCTTGCGGCCCTGATGGCTCACGACTGGCCAGGTAACGTTCGCGAACTGCGCAACGTGCTTGAGCGAGCCCTTGCTCTGCGCACGGATCCGGGCATGTTGGTGGCACCTCTCGGCGAGCAGACCGGCTTCACCCAGCAGGCGGCGGCGCCGCAGGTGCCTGGCTTTGCCTTCGAAGACGGACTGAGTTTTCGTGAGCAGAAGGAAAAGTGGACCGATGAATTCGAGTCGCAATACCTGCGATGGCTGCTAGCGGGCGCCAGCGGCAACATCTCCAAGGCAGCGCGTGCCGCTGACATGGATCGCAAGTACCTCCATAAGCTCCTCAAGAAGCACGACGTCGATCCGCGTGACCTGTAGCGCCACCCCTGCAGACCGAGCCCAGTACTTGCCGAGCCCAGTACTTAAAGAGCCCAGTACTTAAAGAGCCCAGTACTTGCCGAGCCCAGTACTTAAAGAGCCCAGTACTTACAGAGGCTAGTACTTAAAGAGCAGTCCGAGCTGCAGGGCGAAGGCATCGAGCGTCTGGCCGCTCGATAGGAACTGCCGGTCGATGCCGTCGCGGTTGTCCTCGATCGGATCGGCGGGTAGCTCGTCGAAGAGGTAGAACTCGCCTTTGAGATTGAAGCTCAGCTCGTCGAAGATGCCCCAGAAGGGCTCTCCTGACTCGTTGTACTTGATGTAGCTGAGTTTGGCGCCGCTCACGATGTTGCGAATCGCGCCGAGCTCGCGGTCGCCGGTGAAGAACTCGCCGGCGCTGCCCTCGGTCTCGTAGAAGAAGGCGTCCTTGAAGAAGGTGGCTTCGCTCTGCTGGTAGATGCGCATCTCGGTGCGGAGAAGCAGGCTCTTGCCAAAGTACTGGCTGTAGCCGAGGCCGAGGGTGGCGGAGTTGACGCCCCAGGTGTCGCTGTAGCCGCGCACCATGCCGTGAACGGCGGCCTTGATCGAAGGCAGGTACTTGTTGATGCGGGCCATCAGCGCCAAGCGCCCGCGAACGTCTGGCAAATTCTCCTGTGCTTCGACACCAGAGACCCGAACGCGCCGATAGGGATTACTCTGAAATCCGCGAAGAACCTGGCCGAAGAGGCCAAATTGAGCCACCACCGTCGGCGATATGTTTTGGGTGAGCGTCCCTTGCGTCGTGTCTAGGCTCAGATCGCGCCAGATGCTCTCGCCCGGAGTGTCTTTGCCCAGAATAACCTTGCGGCGAGCGCAGGCTTGTTGGCCGGTGAGTGGTCGGCGTTCGAGCGCGGTGGCCATGCCGTTGTCGAAGTCACAGACTTCATCGAAGCCGTGGCTATAGGACAGAGCCAGGTTCGTGTTCTTGCCGGGCAGGTCGACCTTGCCGGAGACGGAAACAGCGATGGACGAGTAGTCGCGCTCCTTGCCAACGGAAGCGCTGGCGCTGAGGGACGAGCGCGAGCCGTAAAAGGTGATGCCTGCGGTGCCTTCGTGGCGCGTGTCCTTGAAGGTGGTCGCCGAGGACACCGCATCCACGGCATACACCGCCGCGGTCGCTCCAGACACCGCGTCAGCCGAGTAGCCGATGTCGAGAGTGGTCTTCTCGCCGGCATCCAGACCAATGTCGACCTGTGGATGGACGACGGTGAGGCCGCCCAAGTTGCCCCGACGTTTCTCCTGATACCAGGTGGTGGTGAGATCGATTCGATCTTCGGCTCGAGCCGATAGAGGCGCGACGAGGTAGGCCAAGAGGCCCAGGGCCAAACTGCTCGAGGTTATGGAGAGGCGCATCGCGAGCATTCCTGTCAGTTGCAACCGCAGCCACCGCCACCGGTGCCACGGCCGCCCGTCGAGCCTTCGCGATTGGAGTTGACGTGCTCATCGGCGGCGGCCTCCTGGCCGTCGGCATCGAAGCGCATGATGCGATCGGCCAGAAACTCCTTCTCGCTGGCCCGTACAGCCTGTTTACCGCACGCGCCAAGAGCAGCGGCGCTGATCAGCAAGAGGGCTACATGCCGCGAGGTTTTAGAAAAAGATTGCCAGGCCACCGCTGTACTCCTGTCCGTTAGACGACTGATCTGGGTCAAAGACGGTCCAGTTTCTGAAGTCCAAGCGCAAGGTGATTTGTTTCTTGAAGGTAATCTCGAAGCCGCCGCCGGCGACCATGGCGTAGAGGGTCTGTCGATCTTGCGTGAAGTTGTCGGCCTTGGGGCGAAGATGCGCCATGCCGACGCCCGCATTGACGAAGGGGCCGAAGGCGGCACCCGGAATCAAGCGCAGGGTCCAGCCAAGGCCGCCCAGGAAGAGGTCTTCCTCTTGGCGCGGGCTCAGGCCTACGAAGCTCTCGAGCGCAAAGTGCTGATCGATGAGCCAGGCGGGGCGGAGCAAAAAGGCGCCTTCGGTGTCGATGACACCAGCAGAGAAGGAAATCTGAACGTCGGCGTAGGGGACGGGGGAGGGGCCG
>JAHEAK010000084.1 GCA_024642805.1 Kofleriaceae bacterium
GTGAGCTCTTTGGTCACGAGCGTGGCGCCTACACCGGCGCGGATAGTCGGGTCATCGGCAAAGTCGAAAAGGCCATCGGCGGCACTCTCTTTCTCGACGAGATCGGCGAGCTGCCCCTCAGCCTGCAGGGCAAGCTCCTGCGCTTTCTTCAAGATCGCCAGTTCGAGCGCGTGGGTGGCCGAGAAACCCTGGTGGCCGACGTGCGCATCGTCGCCGCCACCAATCGCGATCTCGAAGCCATGATCAGCGACGGCAGTTTTCGCTCCGACCTGTACTACCGATTGCGAGTGATCGACGTCGCCTTGCCAACCCTTCGCCAGCGCAGCAAGGAAGACATCGTATCTCTGGCCGACCATTTTCTCGACCACTACGCTCGTCGCTATCACCGTCGACGCATGCGATTCGACACACATGCCCTTTCGCTCCTGGCTGCGCACAGCTGGCCTGGCAACGTGCGCGAGCTCGAGCACTGTGTCGAGCGAGCGGTGGTCTTGTCGAGCGGCGAGCTCATCGGCGCCGATGAGCTTGGTCTCGATCCGGTGCCAGGCACTCCGGTCGATGGCAGCGCGCACGATCGCGGGGGCCCTGTCGTCGAACTACCCGAAAACCTCTCCCTCGAGCAAGCGGCCGCCCGCTACGCCCGCAGTGTTCTCGATCTTCACGAGGGCAATCGCTCGGCAACCGCTCGCGCTCTCGGCATTGGTCGCAACCGACTGAGCAGGCTCCTGGACAGCTAGCGGCGCCTGGGCCCGCTGCGCGCGAAATTCTGCCCGACTGGCATGAACTTTCGACATGCCCGAGGGCAGCTGCGCGGGCACCACCTGGCGAGTTTCGCCACCATTCACTGTCGACGCAGGCGCTTGTCGGAGCGAGTCGAGTTCCCGCCTCGCGCATGGCTCGTCGGTCCTCTACTTGCACTTCGATGCTGCAAGCCCTCCCCCACGGGAGGCTCGGCAGTCGTCATGAGTAGAACTCTTCCTACTGGCACCGGCCCCATGATCCTTGGCGCCTTTCTCGTGTCCCTCTTGCTCGTGAGCCTCGGCTGCGGGCCAAGTGGCAGCGCTGGTGATAAGGACGGCCCCATTCCCGAGCTCGTTTCCATCGAAGTTCAGCCGGCCGATGCCCGTCTGGTGATCGATGGGGATGTCCCTGCGCTGGCTGCCTTCAGCGCCATCGGTACCTTTGTCGACGGGCACAAGGAGGACATCAGCGAGCGGGTTCGCTTCACCATCACCGACACGCGCCTGGGATCCTTCGCCGGCTTCGTGTTCACATCGAGCACAGCCCTTGGCGGGCGCACCGAGGTGCAAGCAAGTGATGCGCAGGTCTTCGGTCATGCCCAACTCACGCTAGTCTTGCAGAAGCGCTACCGCGATCCTGCCGCCACCGGCCTGGTCGCGAACCCTGGCGGCCTCTTCGATGGCGCCAGTCCGGGCCCAAGCAATCGCAGGCCGAGCCTGGTCTACCCAAACGATCAGGTGCTAGTTCCGCCCAACCTGAGCGAACTCGAGTTTCACCTGCGACCAGGCCAGGACAACAGCATCTTCGAGCTCTCCTTTACCAGTGCCTTCCTCGACATCCTGGTCTACACGCAGTGCACCAATCCTCTCGCTGGCGGCTGCATCTTTCGCCCGACTCGAGAGCTGTGGTCGTGGATCGCCGAGTCGAGTCTTGGCGAGAGCGTTTCGGTCAAGGTGCGTGGCACCGATGCGAGCGGTGCGCTTTTCGGCGAGTCGAGCTCCATCGCCATTCGATTCGCGCGCGATGACTTGCGCGGAGGCATCTACTATTGGGCAACGCCAAGCGGCGGTTCCGATGCCGACAGCGCCGTCCTGCGCTGGGATTTCGGTTCCGCCACGCAAAGCGAGCCGCAGCTAGTCGTCACAACCGCCCTCACGAACAATCAATGCGTGGGCTGTCATGCTCTCGCTCGCGATGGCACTCGCATGGTGGTAGCGAGCTCTGGCTCCTATGACGCCTATGTCTTGCTCTTCGATCTGATCTCGCAACTTCCACTGGTCCCCTACAACTCGACACCGCCGAGCGCTTTCTCCTCCTTCAACCCTGATGGTTCGCAGTTCGTGGGTACCTTTGCCGACGAGTCCCAGGCTGGCTTCCAGAGCTACGACCTCAACCTCTTCGAAGGATCGACCGGCGCCTATGTAGAATCCATCGCCGTCGGCGGAAGCGAGCAGAGCCCCATCACGCATCCCGACTGGTCTCCGAGCGGCGACCAGATCGTGTTCACAAGGATTGGTGAGGCCGTGAACACCGCCAACGGCACCACGGTCTATGGCAGACAGAGCCACATCGAGTTCATCCAACGCGAGGGCCCAGGCTGGAGCGCCCCCGTGTCTCTGACCAACTCGACGCCTGGCAGCTCGACCTACTATCCAGGGTACTCTCCCGACAACAGCATCATCGTCTTCAATCGCTCGAGCTGCGCAAACGGCCTCAACGGCGAGGACTGCGACATGTACGACGACCCAGGAGCTGCCATGTACGTCATGCGACCCGCCCAGGATGCCGTGCCAGTAGCTCTCGCTCGCGCCAACGCGGGCGGCGTGGAAGACACCCTGGCAGTGGTCGAGAACTCCTTTCCTCGTTGGGCCCCCTTCGTGTTTCAAGAGCAGTCGGAGTTTGGCTCGCGACTGATGTGGCTAACCTTCTCTTCCAACCGGCGCCTCGGTCTGTACGAACCCGAGTCGGGCTTCACCCTGCTGTGGATGTGCGCCATCGATCCCGACCGGGTCGCCCAGGGCGAGGATCCCAGCTTCGCGGCCTTTGCGCTGCCCTTTCAGGACCTGAGCACTGACAATCACACCGCACAGTGGACCGAGCGCGTGGTCGGCAAGATAGATTAGTATACTTCTTACCTGGACTTCTTATCTGGTAACAGGCAGCTCGGGCGAACCGTGCACCGGGCCACCGCGCCGAACGGCCACGAAGGCGGCTACGATCGCCACAACGCCCCAGGTCAAGCCGACGACGACGCCCGCATCGACGATGCCGCGCCAGGGCTGAGGCAAGCGACGCACGATAATGATGAGGCAAATGATGCCTACGTACACGCACCAGGACACCAGCAGCCGCTTGCGAGTGGCGTGGAAGAGGGTCATGCAAAACATCGGCGCCAACGCGACATGCAAGCGACGAGGATGCGCGGCCAGGTGAATGGCGCGTGCCACCACGCGAGGTGCCACCTGAAGCTGAAAGGCCACGTAGCCCTCCATGGCGCCATTGAAGAGGATCGACCCGGCGAAGAGCCCCCACTGTAGATGCGTCATCTGCCCGGAGGCGATGGCATGGTAGGCAAGAGGCGCCAGGCGAAGGATCGCCTGCGACAAGATCAGGACGAAGCCAAAGATGCCCCAAAGAGCGGCAGGACGCGCGATCAAGCGCCGATTGTCAGTGGCTACCATGGTGAATCTGCATCGAACTGAGTGCGTGCGGCTTGTACCACAGCCACGCATCCCTTCGGAGGCCCTCGTGCACCAGGTGGCGTTTTGAGCGGCACATCGCGCCCACATCTACCCTGCCTGTCGAGGCCTCATGCGTTAGATTCATGCCATGGCTTTCTTTCAATCCGCCCCCGGTCTCGGCAATCAATTCGACGAGGATGCCCTGCTGCAGGAGTATCTCGAGCGGACGCTGCCACCAGCGTTTTTGGCCACGCAGCTGCCCGCTTACCGCAAGCTCGGCGAGCTCGCCGGCGGAGAGCTGTACCAGGCGACGCTTGCCGATCGCGCCAACGAGCCGGTTCTCACCTCCTGGGATCCGTGGGGAAATCGCGTCGACGAAATCGTCGTCACCGATGTTTGGAAGCGCGCCGAGGAAATCACGGTCGAGTATGGACTGGTCGCTCTCGGCTACGAGAATCCATGCGGCGACACCTCGCGGGTACATCAGTTCGCTATGAACTACGTGGTGCAGGCGTCCCTCGACATCTACTCCTGCCCGCTTGCCATGACTGATGGCGCCGCCCGCACCCTGCTCGACGCCGGCAACCAAGAGCTCATCGATCACGCCGTGCCCCACCTCTTGTCCCGAGATCCAAAGACCTTCTGGACCTCCGGGCAGTGGATGACGGAACGAACCGGCGGCTCGGATGTGGGCTTGACCGAGACGGTGGCGCGCAAAGACGGCGACACCTGGCGCCTCAGTGGCACCAAGTGGTTCACCTCTGCCACGACCTCGCAAATGGCACTCACCCTCGGTCGCCCGGAAGGCAATGGCCCTGGCGGCAGAGGCCTGGCGCTCTTCTTTGTCGAGTTGCGCGACGCCGACGGCAAGCTTCGCAACATTCAGGTCAATCGTCTGAAAGACAAGTTCGGCACCCGCAAAGTTCCAACCGCCGAGCTCACCCTTGAGGGCACTCCAGCTCGACTGGTGAGCGACACCGAAAACGGCATCCGCAACATTACGCCCATGCTGGCCATCACTCGCACCTGGAACGCCGTGGCCGCGACCTGGCTGATGCGCCGAGGAGTGGCGCTCGCCCGCGACTACGCCAACAAGCGTTCAGCCTTCGGAGCCACCCTGGCCAACAAACCCTTGCACCGCGACACCCTGGCGACCATCGCCGCCGAGTCCGAGGCCGCCTTCCATCTCGCCTTTCGATCGGCCGAGCTCTTGGGCAAGATCGAGAGCAAGACGGCCACCGAGCACGAGAGCCGCCTGTTTCGAATTCTCACTCCGATTGCCAAGCTCACCACCGCCAAACAGGCCGTGGCAGTCATCTCTGAGGCCATTGAGTGCTTTGGTGGCGCGGGCTACGTCGAAGATACCGGCTTGCCTCGCCTGCTTGCCGATGGCCAGGTCCTGCCCATCTGGGAAGGCACGACCAACGTGCTCTCGCTGGACACGCTGCGCGCGCTCGCCAAGGATCAGAGCAGCCTGCAAGCTCTCTCTGACGAGATCAAGCTCTGCTGCAAGAGCGTGACCGATAGCGGCCTCTCAGCATCGACGCAGGTTGCGCTCGCTGGCCTGCACAGCGCCTCGGAATGGATCATGATGGCCATGAACGAGGGCGCCACTCTCGAGGCAGGCGCGCGTCGTTTTGCCATGACCCTGGGCCGCAGCCTTGAGCTGGCACTTCTGTGCAAGCATGCCCAGTGGGTGATTGCCAGTGGTCGCGACAGCGCCCGCGCTTGCGCGGCGGCGCGACGATTCGCCATGGCCGGTGTCGATCACATCCGCAGCTGTGAAGGGGATGACGCGGAATCCCTTGCGCGTGGCTAGTCGTCACGAGCTAGAGGGCGTCGACCCAGCGGATAGGCCACCTCGCCCGCACAATTCCCATTGTGCGAGGGCGGCCGCAATCGCCACCTCCGAGCGCAAGACGGATCGAGAGATCGAGATCGGGACGAAGCCCGCCCCCTGAAAGCTGTGCAGCTCGCTTTCGATCCATCCACCTTCGGGACCAATGGCGAGGCAACCTGGCGCGGTGAGCGGAGCGAGATCCGCAAGCCAGGTTTCACTGCCGGGATGAGCAAGATAGCGATCGGGCCCAGCGGGCATCTCGCGCAAGTAGGGCACCAGCAGTGGATGCGTGGCGATGGTCGGCAGATGGGTGTGACGGCCTTGCTCACATCCCAACCAAAGCTCGTCGATGAGTGCCGGCGCGCGCAAGAGCGGTGAGCTCCAGTAACTCTTGCTGACCCGCCAGGCATTGACCAGGTCGATATGCTCGACGCCAAAGCTAGCCGCGCACTGCAAGATGCGCCGCAATGCCTTGGGACGCGGCAAGGCCAGGATGAGGTGCAGCGCTGACGATGGCCTTGCGGAGAGAGCCGATGACGACGATGGCGAGGGCGAGGGCTCGAACTCACCGAGCACGACCTCCGCAGCGCTGATGCTCAACACCTGTGCGTCCCCCGTGGCCGCGCGCGGAAAGCCAACGCGCAGGCGCTGACCGGGTTGCGCTCGCAAGACCTCACGCACGTGGCTTGCGCGGGCTCCCCGCAGCCGAATCAGGTCGCCCTCGCGCTCGCTATCCCTCACCAATAGCAAGTTCATGTCGGCCCGGCTCCTGGCCTACATCTCACTGGCCTTTCCTTCATGGCATCACGCTCGCAGCGATTCGACGGTCTCACGCAGGCCGTCGACCAGCTCGACCTGAGCCGCAAAGCCAAAGCGCTGCATGGCGCGCGTGACATCAGCGACGGACTTGAGAATTTCGCCTTCGCGGGTCGCAGCGTGCGAGATCGTCGAGCGCCCACCGCACAGCTCGTTGATGAGCGCCGCCAGCTGATTGACGCTGGTCTCGGTCCCCGTGCCGATGTTGGCAGCCGAACCATCTCCGCCCTCAGCGAAACAAGCGGCCACGATGGCGCGGGAGACATCGCCCACGAAGACGAAGTCGCGAGTCTGCTCACCGTCTCCAAAGATCAGCAGCTCCTTGCCCGCGTGTGCGCGATCGCTGAAGATGCTGATCACACCCGAGTAGGGGCTGTGCGGATCCTGGCGCGGGCCGTAGACATTGAAGAAGCGCAGCGGCGCGCTGTCGAGGCCGTGCACCTTGCTGTGATAGCGAAGCCAGTGCTCCGAGCCCAGCTTGTCGATGCCATAGGGCGAAAGTGGAACACACTCGAAGTCTTCCTCGACGGGGAACTCGCTCACGTCACCGTAGACGGCTGCGGAGGAGGCAAAGACGATCTTCTTGACCTTCTTCCGGCGTGCGTACTCGAGAACCTGCACCGTACCAGTGTAGTTGTTGCGCACATCGAAGAGCGGGTTTTCGATGGAGTGAATGACCGAGGTTTGTGCCGCCAGATGAATGATGCGCTCCACGGGACCCCAACGAGTCTCGAGATCGGCCAGGCCTGCAAAGAGGCCGTCGGCGATGTCCACACCCAGGATCTGCAGATTGGCGTGTCCCGCCCAGCGCGCCAAATTCGAGCGCTTGCCGGTCGAGAAGTTATCGACGACGGCAACGCGGGCGCCGCGCTCCATCAGCCGATCCACAGTATGGGAACCAATGAATCCGGCACCACCGGTGACGACGACGAAAGGCTCAGTGCTCATGGCGCCATCCTACCCTCGACTGTCCTAGCCTCGACAGGGCGAGCGCGCCCGCAGCACTAGGCGAGATCGCGCTGAAGTCGCGCCACCAGCACTTCGAGAGCCACGCGATTGGAACCGCCCTCTGGCACGATCAGGTCCGCCCAGCGCTTGGAGGGCTCGACGAACTCCATGTGCATCGGTCGCACAAAGTCGTAGTACTGCTGACGAACCGACTGGAAGCTGCGCCCGCGCTGCTCGATGTCTCGACGAATGCGACGGAAGACGCGCAGGTCTGCATCGGTGTCCACGAAGATCTTGATGTCGAAGAGCTCGCGCACGGCGGGCACGGCAAGCGCCATGATGCCTTCGACGATGAGTACAGGGCGTGGCTCGAGACGGCGCGTCTCCTGCGATCGATTGTGGTGCACGAAGTCATACACCGGGATCTCAGCTGGCTTGCCCGTTCGCAAGAGCCCGATGTGCTCCACCAAGAGCTCGGTCTCGAGGGCATCCGGGTGATCGTAGTTGATGGCCTCGCGCGTCTGATCGTCGACGCCCGTCTGATCCCGATAGTACGAATCGTACTCGACGATGTGGGCACGCCCATCTGGCAGCGCCGCGGCAAGCTCGCTCGCAACGGTTGTCTTGCCACTACCCGTGCCGCCGGCGACACCAACCACGAGACACTGAAATGGAGCCATGCTTGCTTGCTACTTCCTGCCAGGGACCGACCGGGACGCCCAGGCCGAAAAAACCAGTAGCCTTTAGCACCCGAAGGCCGAGACCTCAAGGCCAACATACCTGCTGCGATCCTGGACAGTTGCGCACCTGAACAGGCAAGCTGGCCGGCCTGCCAGGACGGGGCTCGCGCCTGGCGACACGCCCACCCGTCTCGAGCTTGCGCCGCGGCCCCTGTCGAGGCCCCTGAGCACGGGCCGATTCAGGTCAGGGCTCGCTGTAGCCGCGTGTGCTCACGTGCGCGAATCGTCGGCGCGGCCAGGTCAGCAACGACCCCCTAAATAAGAATTACTCGCAAAATGAATCTGCCGACATCGCGCTCGATGCATGGGCGTGTGTGCAATACGCAAGACGCGCTCGCAAAGCGCTCTAGTCGAGAAGAAATCCACAGCCACTGTGCTACTGTGCAGGCAGCTCGCGGGTCCTCTGGACCAAGAATCTCGAACAGTAAAAGTAGTAGGCGTAATCGATGATCCGAATAGTGCACGCGGACGACCACTCAGTGGTTCGAGCCGGACTGGCCATGGTCCTTTCAGAAGAGGACGACTTTGAAATCCTGGGCCAAGCCAGCGATGGAGCGCAGGCTCTCGCTCTCATTGAAGCACACAAGCCAGATGTAGCGCTGCTCGATTTCTCGATGCCGACCATGAATGGCCTTGAGGCCACGGCACACATCGCCGACGTCTTCCCCGAGACCAAGGTCATCATCCTCTCGGTACATGAGCATCGTCAGTATGCGATCCGCGCCCTGCAGGCAGGAGCGAGCGGCTACATGCACAAAGGCGCATCCGACCAGGCCATCTGCGAAGCCATCCGCAAGGTCCACGCGGGCCAGCGAGCCATGCCAGCCCATCTCGAAGACCTGGAAGCGGCCAACGTTCCGCCCGGCAGTGCACTCGACGTCTGGGACTTGAGCAAACGTGAGCAGCAGGTCTTCTATTTGCTCGCCGAGTGCCGCACTTCCCATGAGGCGGCCGAGGAGCTGGGCGTCTCGGTGAAGACCGTTGACAGCCATCGCGGTCAGATCATGCGCAAGCTTGGTCTGCGCGGCAATTCGGAGCTAACTCGCTTTGCCATCAAGGAAGGGCTCATCAAGCCCTAAGCGCTGGCCTGCGCGCGAACCCCACGCCAGGCTTCCCTAGTAGCAGCGTGGGTCGTCGGTGCCTTGCCCGTGCAGCACCTCGCAGGCCTTGAGCACCAGCACCTCGGCCTCGCCGCGCAAGATGTCGATGGCCTGCCGTAGCTCCTCCTGAAATTCCAGCTTGCCAGGTCCGTCGAGGTCAGGTGGCGGCAAGACGCCCGCTACCTTGTCAGCGAAGCCAGTGCGCAACAGTCCCTGTGCGAACAAAGCCTGTGCATGCAGCGCAGGCGTATCGTAACGAAGCACCTCGCTGAACAAATTGTCGGCGTCCTGCATTTGGGTGCGCAGCGCTCGCAGACCTTGCAAGATCTGGTCGTGGGTGCCCGTCGGCAAGGCCAGCTCCCCAAGAGCAGCTGCTTCGCAATCTGCCTGGGCCATGACTTTCTCCGAGGCCGAGGTCATCAGTGCCAGATCCGTGCTCCCCAACAAAAGCTCGCGGGCCTCTTGCGCCTGTTTGCGCTGCTTCGGGCACGCCGTGGCGGCTTCTTCGCTGTTGGTCGCGTGATGCTTCGGACCGGCAGGAGGCTGGGCGCTGCCACAGGCCATCAAGAGCATGCATGCGCTGGCAAGGCGCATCATTTGGGAGCCATCCGCAGGGCGCCGTCGAGACGAATGGTCTCGCCGTTGAGGTAGGGATTTATGACGATGCTGTGAACCAGCTCGGCGTACTCAGCAGGATGTCCCAAGCGTTTTGGCTGGACAACGGATGCCGCTAGAGCCGCGCGCGCCTCTTCGGGCAGCATGGCCAGCATCGGGGTATCGAAGAGCCCTGGAGCGATGGTCATGACGCGGATGCCGGCTGGCGCCAGATCGCGCGCCGCTGGCAAGGTCATGCCGACGACGCCCGCCTTGGCCGAGGCGTAGGCAATCTGACCTATCTGACCATCGTAGGCCGCCACCGAAGCGGTGTTGACGATGACACCGCGCTCGCCATCGAGCAGCTCGTTATTGGCCATGGCCGCCGCCGCCAAACGCAAGACGTTGAAGACGCCAACCAGGTTGACCTCGACGACTTTCTTGAAGGCCGCCAGATCGTGGGCAAGGCCCTCGCGATTGAGGGTGCGCCCTGCCCAGCCGATGCCGGCACAGCTCACGGCTACGCGCAGGCTGCCCCATGTCGTTGCAGCGCTAAGCGCGCTGTGCACCTCTGCTTCGGAGGTGATGTCGGCACAGGCGAATCGCGCCAGGTGCCCAAGCTCGGCAGCAAGCTTTTCGCCGCGATCGCGATCGCGATCGACGAGCACCACCTTGGCTCCTGCCTTGAGTAGGCGGCGGGCCGTCGCCGCCCCAAGGCCCGAGGCTGCGCCTGTCACCACGGCCACTTGATCTTTTAGCTGCATGCGACCTCATACCACGCAAACGCATTCGGCTGGCCCGGAATACCCAAGAGGCTACGATGGTTTAGCTTTGTCCGCGACGAGGCGCCTGAACGTGCTAGAAACCCCAGGGCAGTGATTCGACTCGATAAAATCAACAAGAGCTACCAGGTCGGTGGCGGTCAACTGCACGTCTTGCGGGATGTAGCCCTGCGTGTCGAGGAGGGTGAATTCGTGTCGATCATGGGTTCCTCGGGCTCGGGAAAGTCCACGCTACTCAACGTCCTCGGCATCCTCGATGACTACGACTCCGGTGAGTACTGGCTTGGCGACACGCTGATGCAGAGCCTCAGTCAGAGCAAAGCCGCCTACTACCGAAGTCGGCACATCGGCTTTGTGTTCCAGTCCTTCAATCTGCTGCCTTTCAAGACCGCCGTCGAGAACGTCGCCCTGCCCCTCTACTATCAAAAGGTCGGCCGTCGGCAGCGGCTCAAGATCGCCCACGAGTATCTCGAGCGCGTCGGGCTGGCCAACTGGGCCGAGCACAAGCCATCCGAGATGAGCGGTGGCCAAAAGCAACGAGTGGCGCTGGCGCGCGCGCTGGTCGCCAAGCCGCGTCTGATCCTCGCCGACGAACCGACGGGAGCTCTCGACAGCAAGACTTCGTATATGCTCATGGACCTGCTCAAAGAGGTCAACGATGACGGCATGACCGTGGTGGTCGTGACTCACGAGCCCGACATCGCGGCCCGCACCAAGCGAGTGATTCGCCTGCGCGATGGCGCCATCGAGGAATCCAGCGCCGACGCGTCCTAGGCCCCGCCATGCTTTTCGTCGATCATTGGCAGGAGATCTTTCAGACTCTGCGCCGCAACAAGATGCGAGCGGCGCTCACAGGTCTGTCGGTGGCCTGGGGCATCTTGATGCTCATCGTTCTCCTGGGTGCGGGCCAGGGCCTGCAAAATCAGGTCGAGAGCAACTTTGCCGACGACGCCACCAACAGCATCTGGATGCGACCGGGGCGAGCGTCCCTGCCCTTCCACGGTCTGCGTCCTGGCCGCCAGATCAAATTCACCAACGCCGACTACGAGGCTCTCAAGAGGATTCCCGGCATCGAGCACGTCAGCGGGCGCTTCTACATGCACGGCGTGGCCTACACGGTCAACCACGGCAACAAGAGCGCTTCCTTCGATGCGCGCTCGGTGCACCCAGGCCACCAATACCTGGAAAAGACCATCATCACTCGAGGTCGCTTCCTAAACGACGTCGACATCGAGCAGTGTCGCAAGGTCACCGTCATTGGCGAAGCGGTCTCGGAGTTCTTCTTTGGCGACGCCGATCCGGTTGGCGAGTACCTCACCATTCGCGGCATCCAATACCGAGTGGTTGGCACCTTCATCGATGAAGGCGGCGAGGGCGAGCTACAAAAAGTCTTCTTACCGATCACCACAGCGCAGCGGGCTTACAATGCCCACGACGAAGTTCACCACCTGCTCTTTACGGTCGGCGACGCCAGTGTCGAAGAGAGTCGCCGCATCGAGACCGCCGTGCGCGAGGTCCTGGGTGCGCGCCTGCACTTTGACCCGAGCGACACCGGCGCCCTTCGCGTGCAAAACAACGTCGAGGAGTTTCACAAGATCCAGCAGGTCTTTGCGCTCATTCGCGCCTTCTTGTGGATCGTCGGACTCGGCACCATCACGGCCTCGGTGGTGGGCGTGAGCAACATCTTGCTCATCTCGGTCGCCGAGCGCACCGTCGAAATCGGCGTGCGCAAAGCCCTGGGTGCCACGCCTTTTTCGATCGTGTCGATGATTCTCAAGGAGAGCCTCTTTGTCACCGGCCTTGCCGGCTACCTGGGCCTGTTCTCGGGCGTGGCCCTGCTCGAGCTCTTCAACACTCTCTTGCCATCCAACGACTACATCAAGAACCCCAGCGTCGACATGCGCGTCGCCCTCACCGCCCTGGCTCTCCTGGTCCTTGCCGGTTTGATCGCAGGCTTCATTCCCGCCCGCCGAGCCGCCAAAGTCAGCCCCGTCGAAGCCCTGAGGAGCGAATGAACCTCTTCGACTACGATCGCTGGCAAGAGATCTTTGCCACCATGCGCAGGAACCGTCTGCGCACCTTCATGACCGCCTTTGGCGTGTTCTGGGGCATTCTCATTCTCATCCTCTTGCTCGCCTGTGGCGTTGCCTTCGAGAGCGGCATCGCCAAGAACGTCGAGGGCTTTGGCACCAAACAGATCTACATCTGGGGCGGCCGCACCTCCTTGCCCTATCGCGGCATGCAGCCCGGTCGACGAGTCCGCTATGCGGTGGACGACATTCCGACCGTCCGGGCCGCCGAGGGCGTCGACATGGTGGCGCCGCGCAACTCCCTGGGTGGCTATCGCAGCGCCAACAACGT
>JAHEAK010000665.1 GCA_024642805.1 Kofleriaceae bacterium
CCAAGTGGAATGGCGGCGAACTCTTTGAGACGGCCATGAACCACCATTCCACGCTGGACAGGCTCGACGCCTTGGATACCTTGCTCGATCGCTTCGACGAGTTGGCGGAACAGGAACAACGACGCGTCGTCGGTGCGCTGGGCAATCCTTGGGCAGACGAACCAAAGCGGGCCCTCGAAGTCCTCGCCAAGGCAATTGCTCCCTGCCTAAGGGTAAATCCCGGTTTCGTCACCATGCTCTATTTTCAAAGCGGCTACGCTGCCGACCAAGCTGGCGATCCGCATCGCTCGATCGAGCTTTACAGCAAGGCCATCGAAACCAACCCCGACTTCTTAAACGGCATCGGCTACTACAATCGCGCCTGTGAATATGGCTTGCTCGGCCAAGCGGATGAGGCGGTCGACGATCTGGCAAACGCGCTGGAGAAATCGACAGACTGGGCCGCCCGCGCCGCAACGTCAGGTCACATGGCCAAAGTCCGTGACGATCCTCGCTTCCAAGCCATCTTGGCCAAGCACCTGTAGCTATTTCCTAGCTCGCGGGCGGCGTTAATTCTGTCCTATATGGCCAGACCTGCGCGCTGCCCGCCCACGACCGAGAGCTACGAATCGCGCAGCCCCTTGCCAGCCAAGATCGTCGGCACATGGCTCTCGAAGCGACGGGCCCGCGTGCTGGACTGCTTGGCGCTCGAGACAAAGAGATTGAATTCTCGCTGACGGCCAGGGGTGAGCGCTTCGAAGGCGGCCTTGAGCTTTGGCTCTGCCGCCAGGCGATCGCGAATCTCGTCGACGAGGACAAGCTTGGGTTTGGGAGGAAGCGCCCGCCCGTGTTTTTCCACGTCGATGGCTTGATCGATGAAGTTGCGCAGGGCGGCTTCGCGATCGAGGACATCGCGCTGGCACCGGAATGTGAGACGTCGTGCCGAGTGAGAGTTTTCGCCCTGCTCTTCCAGTAGGCCATCGGGGTCGGCAAGCAAGACGCCCTTGAAGAACATGAGGGCCAGGAAGTCCTTCATCTTTTGAATGATGGCAATGTTGTTGTCACCGGCGGCGTAACAGGGCTTGCCCCATTTGATTGCCTCCGTCAGCCCGGCGTCGATAAGAATAGTTCTCAGCGCCTCCGACTCGGCGCGCCAGCGAGTGGCCTTGGAAAAATATGCGTCGCCCTCGAGGGAGGCCGGCGTTTCGACATTGCTTCGTGACTTCATGCCCATGGAGGCGGGGAGCGTAAAACAGGCCGGCAACGCCGTCCAGAGCGGGTCTGTGGTCCAACCATGATGCGTGCCAGCCAGGCACAGCAAGTGGCAGCGCATCTCTGTTAGGGAGTAGACTGGGAACACACCGCGTCATGAAGACCATCAACTGCAAAGCACTGACCCGATCGACCATCGCGATGCTTTTTTTTGGAGTGCTCAGCGCTCCCCATCGGGCAAGCGCCGAGCCTTCGCCCCCTTCGGAGCAGGCAAAGCAAGAGCCGCTCGAGCTCGAGCATTGGAGCGAAGACCACCCCTGGCGCATCTCGGTGCACGCGGGCATGGCCACCCCCTACGGCGTGGTGGGTGCGGAGCTCGAACGCAATATTAATCACCTGCTCTCGCTTGCCGTGGGCGCAGGTCAAGGTGCCTACGATCAACAGCTGGCGGCAGCGCTTCGAGTGCGCTGGGATCTGGGCCGAGTTGCCCTGGGCGTGAGCCTTGGCCCCGGATTCGGCGACTCTGAGAGTTTTTCCACCTCGGGTGAGAAGTCTCGGCATTACGGTGACGCCATCTGGCTCAACGCCGAACTCTATGCCGAATTTCGCACACAGAGCGGGGTCTTCTTGCGCTCCTTTGCCGGGGTGGCCCGCACACTCAGCAGCACCTGCACGCAGAGCGATGCGGGCGCCGACACACCCAACTGCCAGACGGACCCGAACCTGATCTTGCCCGTGCTCGGCTTGGCCATCGGCTACGGCTTCTGAGCCGATAGTCGGGCAACGCGCCGATCCTTTGGGTGAAGGTCTGGCCCCCGCTGACTAGAAGCCCATTTCCAGATAAAGCGCGTGATCGGCGACCCATGCACGCCTCAGGAAGGCGCGGCTCAGCGAGTGTTTGAAGCTGCTCTTGTCGAGCTTGTAGATCGGAATCATGGGCAGTATCTCGTGCACCACGATATCGACGCTCTTGCGCAGCTTGTCGTGATAGCGCTCGGGGATGTGGGCGACATCGAGACCGGTGAGGTGTGGATCGGTCAGGAAGAAAGCCTTCAGCTCCTTGTCGTAGTGCACGCCGCCTTGGACCGTGACTTCACTCCTGCCAAGGGGCGTGCCGAGCGCAAAGGCCTCTGCCGAGAGGGCAAGTTGCAAGAGATCGGCTTGCTCGACCAGGGTTAGGCGAGGATCGCTGAGCTTGAGCTCGAAGACTGACTTGCGCTTGGAAATCGGAAACTTCTTGTCGAGTCGCTCCTGCAACTCGGCGCGACTCACCTTGAGAGTGACCTTGCTAGCACAGCTCACCCCGAGCAGACATGCCACACCCAGACATGCGACAACCACGGCGTGACGAAGGGCGCTAGGTGCTCGGCTCATCGCCAGAGTCTAATCCTTCGGTCGAGAGGAAAGCCGGGGCCGAAGCTCCATTCGCGCCCACGTGGGTGGCAATGGTTGGCAAGGGCCGTGCTTCCTTGGCAACCCTGGCTGTGATGCCCGGCCCTAGGCGCAGTGCGGCCCAAGACTTCTGGCCATGAGCCGAACTGCGCTCGCGAGTTCGTCTTCGTCGAGATGACCAAAGCCAAGACGCAGATGGGGGCTTGCCAGACCGTTTGGCTGGTACAAACGACCAGTCAAGACTCGCACACCGGCCCGCAGGCAGGAGGTCGCCCACTCTTCCACATCCACGGAATCGGCGACTCGTGCCCACAGAGCCAGGCCGCCGCGCGGCACCTCGAAGTCCAAGGCCTCGCCGAGTTGCTCGCGCAAGAGCGTGACTAAAAGATCGCGGCGTGCGTGAAAGACGCGGCGCACTCGCAGCGAGTGTCGGATCAACTCGCCATCGTCGAGGAGCTCGGCCAGGGTGCGCTCGAGGGCGTGATCACCCTGCCTATCGATCTGCCCGCGCAGCGTGCGCAGGGTGGCCATCAGCGGAGGTGGCGCGACGATGAAGCCCACGCGCAATCCGGGCGCCAGTACCTTGGTTAGCGTGCCCACGTAGACGACCACGCCATCGGCATCGCCGCTAGCCATGGGAAGAACCGGCGGCCCCTCATATTGGAACTCGTAGTCGTAGTCGGCTTCGATCACGGCGAAGCGATGTCGTTTGGCCAGGCTGAGCAGAGCCAGACGGCGCCTGGCCGATAGCGTGACCGTGCTGG
>JAHEAK010000085.1 GCA_024642805.1 Kofleriaceae bacterium
AAGCTCATGAGGGCGTAGCCCGAGGGGCACCATGCTGGTACAAGGGGGCATGCCTGCCACTCTCCTCATCCGCAGCCTGCGATCCTTGCCGCTTCTCGCCCTTCTCGCGTGCTCCGGCGGAAGTGGCCCGGGACAGGATCCCATGGGCGAGACTCCAGATGCCGCCAGCGAAGATAGTTTGCCCGTGCTCACCATGATCACCTCTCTCGGCTCGGTGGAGATCGAGGTACTCACCGACACGGCACCTCTAACCGCCACCAACTTCCTGGTCTATATCGACGAGGGCTTCTACGACGGAAGTGACGGCAAAGGTGCCACGCACTTTCATCGGGTCATCTCCGACTTCATGGTGCAGGGCGGTGGCTTCACGGTTGCCGGTGCGGAGAAGGCCACCCACGCTCCCATCACCAATGAGGCCGCCACAAGTGGCCTCTCCAATGTGCGGGGCACCGTCGCTATGGCCAGGACCACCGAACCAAACTCGGCGACCGCGCAGTTCTACATCAATGTCGTGGACAACACCTTCCTCGACGCCGCTGGCCAGGATCCTGGGTACGCCGTGTTTGCTAGGGTGACATCGGGCATGGACGTGGTCGATCAGATCGCCGGCGTGAGCACCGACGGCAACGATCAACCGACCTCAGCCGTCGCGATCGAATCTTTTACGCGCAATCCCTAGCCACTGGGCTCGGAAGTGTCGCGGCCTCGTTGCCACAGCAGGGCCGCTATGACCAGCACAACGGCTGGCAGAGCCAGGCGGATGAGCATGGGCCAGCCAAAGTGATGCTGGAGCTGCCCAGAGCCGAGCGATGCGGCCGCCACTCCGATGACGATGATGAAGTCGTTGGCGGCCTGGGTCTTGGCTCGCTCCGCGTGATTGTGCACCGAGGTGAGCAAGCTCGAGCCACCCACGAAGAGGAAGTTCCAGCCAACACCCAAGAGGATCAGCGAGAGCGCGAAGACCTTCTCGCTGGTGCCTGCCATGGCAATGAGCAGGCACGACAGGGTGGCCAGCGCGCCGACCAGCATGATGTTGAGGACGCCAAAGCGCTGGATGAGCTTGCCGGTCACGAAGGAGGGCAAGAACATGGCGACCACGTGCCACTGAATGACGGTGGCGGTTGCGTCGAAGCCGTGATGATAGTGATCCATCGCTAGTGGTGTGGCCGTCATGAGGAGGGTCATGACCATACCGCCCACGCTGGCGCCGAGTACGGCGACGACGAAGCGCGAGCTGTTCATGATGGAACGCAGCGGTCGCTGCTCTTTCTGCAGGTCCTCGCTCTCCACCTCCGGCATGCGCAAGAAGGCAAGGACGATGAGCACCAGTGCCATCAACACCGCCAGCACCACCATCGAGCCTAAGAAGTGGGTGCCAGGAATCGAGCTGCGGCTCCACCTGGCCAGGGTCGGGCCGACAACCCCAGATAGCACGCCTCCAGCCATGACCAGGGAGATGGCATTGGCCTTGTCATCGGCGGCCACGGCATCGGCCGCCGCAAATCGATAGTAGCTGGCGAAGGCTCGCGACATGCCGAGCACCAGCATGCTCGCGCCAAAGAGCAGGAAGCTGTGGGCCGAGAGCGCAAAGCACGCGCCAACACCGGCGACCAGTCCAATGGCTGCACCCACCATGAAGCCCACGCGTCGGCCCACACGATGCATGAGCAAGGAGGCCGGGACCGTGGCCAGCGCGCTGCCGACGATCATCAGGGCGAGGGGCAAGGTGGCAAGCCCCTTGTCACTTGCCAGCTGATGACCAACCAGAGAGCCGGTGGTGAGCACGACCGCAACCGCGCTGCCCATGAGCGCCTGACAGCCAGCGAGCAGCAGGAGGTTGGCGCGCGTGCGAGTGTTCATTGCAGGCGCTGCAGTGTAGCAGTGTCCCGCTCCGCCCTGCGCCCTCCTGCTTAGCACTTCGCTTGCGACGGATGGGCCATGCACTTGCGAGCGGGATGCGGGGGTTCAGGGCTATACTGCCCGCATGACCGCCTATCGCAAAAACGCTCGCAACAGTCTTTCGGATCTCGACCTCGACGAGAAGACCGCGCTGGCCACTCTCATTCGAGTCCTGGTTCGCGCAGACGGCGAGGTCAGCGAGGACGAGCGAGAGGAGATCGAGCGCATTGCCAGTGAAGCCGGGCGAGACGATTTTTGGAAGCTCTTGGACGCGGCGGCGGAAGTGGAAGACGAGGACAAGAGCGTTGCGGCGCAGATCGAGCGCATCACCAGCAGCGACGCGCAAGAACTCATCTACGGCGCTCTCTACGAGTTGAGCATTGCCGATGGCAGTGGCGAGGGCGAGAACGATCTTCTCGATCGCTTGCAGCAGAGCTGGAAGCTCTCCATTCACGACGAATCGCCAGAGGAGTAGCGCCCACGCAGCTAGCTTCTCGGCTCAGCGCAGGCCAATTTGTACGTGTAGAGGCCGGTGGTCGGAGCCGAGAAAGGGGCCCAGCGAGCGGCGCATCGTCCGTAGAGTCTCGCTGTGCACGGCGTGATCAATGGCGATCGATACCGGCCACAGACCGCTTGGCCACGAGGTTTGCAGGCCGAAGCCCTCTTGCGAGTTGTGCAAGTGACCGGCTTGCAAGAGCGAGCGAAAGGCGTGCGACCAGGGCGTGGCATTGAAGTCACCGAGGATGATGGCGTGCTCGTGGGCGCGTGCCCATGCGGCTGCTTCGTCGAGGATGCGATCGCGCAGTGCTGCGTTGGCCGCGCCTGCGGGTGGCATGGTGTGCAGGGCCAGGATGGAAAAACTCGTACCATCCACCTGCACCTTGGCTTCGATGGCGGGAAGCTCGCTGTTAGCTAAATAGAGAA
Source organism: Kofleriaceae bacterium (assembly GCA_024642805.1). Classification (GTDB taxonomy): domain Bacteria; phylum Myxococcota_A; class Polyangia; order Haliangiales; family Haliangiaceae; genus NORP324. The sequence continues at coordinate 2,824 of JAHEAK010000085.1, forward strand.
TGCGCTGCTCGCTTGTCTCGAGTCGAGAGAAGAAGAGGATGCCAAAGGAGTCCGTACGAGCGATGCCGAACATCTGATGCGCGGGCAGCGCTTCGTGAAGCGCGACCTGCATCTCGGGCGTGGCCTCCAAGAGGACCAGGACTTCCGGTGCGCGACCAGCCAAATAACTAGCGACCTGGGCCGTGCGATGGTTGCTCATGTGCACATTGAAAGAGATGAGGTCCAGGGACGGTTTGCCTGTGTCGGTCGCCGTGGGGCGCCCAAGATAGAGTGGCACGATGGCCCAGAGATTGAGCAGCGCAGACAGCTGGGCCACGCCCGCCCATCGCCATTGGCCTAGGGCGATGAGCACGAGGCCGACGGGCACCAGGCTGGCCACGTACTGCGCGCGAAAGTTCGAGAGAATGTCCAGAGGCCACCAGTACTGGCCCAAATACGCCAGCAGGGTAAAGCTCGCGTTGACCAAGAGGCTGAGAAGCATCAGTGCCAGGAGCACACGGCGCGCGCTCATCGCGAATCGCTCGGGTCGCTGGCAAGTCGCAGACCTTGAAAGGCCCAGCGCTGATGCGGGTAGAAGAAGTTGCGGTAGCTGGTGCGAAGGTGCGTGCGTGGCGTGGCGCAGCTGCCACCGCGCAGGACGGTCTGTCCTGACATGAACTTGCCGTTGTACTCGGAGAGCGCACCGTCGAAGGGGCGATAGCCGGGATAGGCCGAATAGGCACTTTGGGTGTGCTCCCAAACATCGCCCCCAAATTGCAGCTCGCCGGCCGAGCATCGCGCCCTCTGTGGATGCAAGTGCTCATCCTCAAGAAAGCTGCCGATAGGCGAGGCATGCGCCTCTTGCGCGTGACTGGCCGCATGCTCCCATTCCGCTTCTGTGGGCAGACGCGCCCCCGCCCAACGCGCAAAGGCATCGGCCTCGAAGTAACTGACATGCACGAGCGGAGCGCCGGCATCGAGGGCGCCGAGCCCATCGAGGCGAAACTCCAGCCAGCCTTGTGCGTCGCGCTGCCAGTAGAGAGGCGCCTGCCAGCCTTGGCTCTGCACCTGCGACCAACCATCGGCGAGCCAAAACTCGGGCTGCTGGTAGCCGCCGGCGTCCATGAAGGCGAGGTACTCGCCGTTGGTGACACAGCGATTGCCAATGAGGTAATCGGGCACGAGCACCTCGTGCCGTGGCAGCTCGTTGTCGTAGCAAAAGCCTTGGCCCGCGTGACCTATGGAGATGCGAGCCGCAGCGAACTCGTGCATGACCAAGGCGGGCGCGACCAAGGCGGGCGCGTCTTCCGCTCTCGAGGCCTGGTGGGTGCGATAGGCCGGCTTGAGTGGATTGCTCCACAAGACGTGCTTGATGTCCATGAGCAGAAGCTCTTGGTGCTGTTGCTCGTGCTGCAAGCCAAGCTCGAGGCGCCTCTCGATTTCGGGCCATGCCTCAGGTGGCGGCGCGCTCAGCAGCGCTTCGAGCTCTTCATCGACGCGCTTGCGGTAGTCGTGAATCTCCTGAAGGCTCGGTCGCGAGAGAAGACCCCGCTCGGAGCGCGGGTGTATTGCTCCAACGCCGAGGTAGTACGAGTTGAAGAGATAAGCGTAGCGCGGGTGAAAGACTTCATAGTCGGGCACGAAGGCCGCGAGCAGAAAGGTCTCGAAGAACCAGGTGGTGTGCGCTAGGTGCCACTTGGTCGGGCTCACATCAGGACACGACTGCACCATGCAGTCCTCGGGGCTCAGTGGCGCCGCCAGCGTCGTGCTTTGCTGACGCACAGCGCGCAAGCGGGCGAGCATGTCGCGTCCCGGCTCGGCATCGTTGGCCACAGGCATGGGCGCAGCCTAGCAAGAACTTGGCGGGACCCGGGCCGCGCCGGCGTGCATGGGCGCCAGGGAAATCGTCGATCAAGCTAGAAAAAGCGCTGGCGCTTGGCGCCCGGGAGCGCACACAAAGGGTCGCGGTGGCGACTGGGCGAGGGGCCAAGGGAGCGGCCAGGGCTAATGCCTTAGCCAGGCCAGCACGGCCCCCTTCGCGGGCCTCAGTCGGCCAGCGAGGTCTCGTACATCCAGACCAACTGAAGGAATGTCAAAGGCTTACGGGCCAGTTTGCTGTACATGGCCATGATGCCAGGAAAGGTCTTCTCGGCTTCGGAAAGGTGCTGCTCAGTGATTCTACCAACCATGCAGTCCTCCAATACACGGATCGTTCCAACCCGACGAGCGCGATGGGCCGCGACGAGCGCGATGGGCGCGCGGCTTGAGCTAGAGCGTTTCGATCAAGCTCTGGTCGACGAGCTCTTGCCAGTGGGCACCGCTCGGCGAGGCCCAGTCTTCGCCAGTGGCATCTAGATTCAGCTGCCATGCGACGAATGCAGCAGCCAGCGCGCGGATCAAGGGCGGGGCCTCGCTTTGGGCGCCACAGAAGGCAGTGCAGGTGCCGCTCGACGGACCTTCGAAGTCGCAGTGATTGGCTCCCTGAATGCGCACGCCGACTCGATGGGGCTGAGCGAGCAAAGCCAGGCCATTGCCATTGCTGTTGCAGGAGTCGGGTTCGCCCGCCAGGGCCAGCCAGGGCAGGTCGAGATTGGCGGCCGCGCTGTTGCCGATGTCTGCGCTGTCGACGAGATCGAGGCTAAGCAGGGCCAGGGTGTTGTCGCTCTCGGAGGCCGCTACCAGCGCAGCCAGTCCGCCCGCCGAGTGTCCCGCAAAGATGACAGGGTTACTGCCCGCAAGTTCGGTGGCCAGCGCCGCCGCGTCGAGGCCGTTTTGTTCGTGATCGGTATCGAGAAAGGAAGAGTGGCAGAACTCGGGCGTGACCACGCGAACTCCGTAGCTGGCGATGTGCGTGGCCATGTCTTGCATCTGCGCCGCGCTGCGCTGAAAGCCATGACCGAGCACGACAAGCGCCGAGGCGTCTCCTCCGCTCGGAGTGAAGAGCTGATAACTCAGGTTGCAGCCACCTGTCTGAGTCGTTCCTGCACTCTGCGTTAGGGTAAACGGACCTGGTTGCCTGAAATCGGTTGCGCTCGCGGATGCGTCTGCAAAAGCGGCGGCATCACTGTCCCGGCCCTCGTCGGCGTCAGCGCCCAAACCCTGGCTGGCATCGGCAACGACTCGTGGGTGTGAATCCGCCGCGCATGCCACCAGCGCGATGCAGAGGAGAAGGGTGCGAATCATGCCCAGACTCTCAGCGGTGTCGCTCTTGCTGTCAACCAAGTTCCGTGGGCAAGGCGCGGCCGAGCTGCCGCTACCAGCGCCTTCAGGACAAGAGCTTTTCGTGGACCAAAACGCGCCGCAGGAAGCTCAGCGGCATGTTGCCGCTCTGCAAATAGACCTGGTGAAAGCGGCGGTCGAGATCGCGACCTTCGAGCACGCCGCGCTGCGCTTCGGCAATCTCCGCTTTCATCTCCCAGACGATTCGATTTCCGGTCAGGTACGAGAGCGGATAGCCTCGCTGTTGTGAGTACCAGTTGAGTTCGGCCTGCACCCGACCTGGCACGAAGCCAGTAACGGCGGCCAGCAGATTGCCGGCGGCGACGAAGGGGTCATCGGAGCTGATGTCGCAGTCGACGCCGACGTCGAGAAACTTCTTGTCGCCGCTCATGAAGAAGAGGTCGATGGCCACGCGCGCGCCGATGCGGCTTAAGTCGCGCTTGCCGCAGAAGCGCACTTCGTCAGCGAGCTCGGCCTTGAAGCCAACGTCGAGCATGTAGTCCTCGAGCATGGTGGTCCAGCCTTCGGCATGCTCGTTGGCGTTGACGTGTCTGCGAATGATGCTCTTGTGAGTCGAGGCCGTCGCCAGCTGCAAGTGGTGACCGGGAATGCCCTCGTGGACCATCATGCTCGGAATGCCAAGCAAGGTGTGCTCATCCACCAGCTCTTCGCTGAGCGTGAGGTAGACCATGCTGGTTCGCACGCCCTCGCGAAATGCGGGCGGCGGCATCATGGCACCGGCGGGAATACTCGGCGCCATGAAGGATGGCGTGCGCATGATCTTCATGTCCTGGTTGTCGATGACCGGGAAGAGGTTGCGCTCGCGGATGAAGCGGAGAATGTTTTCGCGCTCGGCCTCGTAGTAGCCAAGGATGTCGTCGACCTTTCCGCTCGGAAGCTCGACGCGATATTTCTTGGCCAAAAATTGCTGTAGAGCCTAGGTGCTGGTCTCAGGCGCCAGCTCGTACTTCGCGACAAGGCGCGCGCGCAGCTCTTCGATGGTGGCGCTGGTTTCCCGCAGGAAGTCGCGAGCGATCTGGTGCAGCTCTTCCAGGCTCTTGTCGATGCCCTTCAAGGCCACGATCTCTCTGGCGATGGGGTAGCCCAGATGCAGCTGGGTCGTGGTTGGCAGTGCCTGTAGCTTGCCAAGGTAGCTGAGCAGCGCCGCTTCGGCTGCCACGCGCGCCGCCTGTAGCTCGGCCACACGCGCATAGCCACACTCGAGTGCCCAGGCCTCGATGGTCGCGAAGAGCGAGGGCAGGCCGGTCACGGTCTCGACTTCCATGCTCACCAAGCGGGCCAGGGGCGTGTCGAGGCGGGCCAGCATGGCATCGAGGAAGCCGGGCACCGACTGCAAACGGCCGGTGATGTCGTCGAGACGGGCAGTCGCAGGCCGCGGATCGTTGATGAAGAGCAAGAAGATGCCATCGCCGATGTCATCGCCAGCCTTGGGCATCTGGGCGCGCTTGCTGCGACCGTTGAAGCGATAGCTGTAATCGTGGCTCTCGGACTCGAGCATCAAGATCGCGAGATCGAGGTCGAGCCCTTCGTCAAAGCTGAGCGTCTCACGGGCAATGCCACGAGCTCGCTCGAGCAGCGCGAGTGCGCTCTGACACTGCGCCTGCGCCGCCTTCTCCGAGGGATCGGGAAGAACGCCGAGCCCGTCCGCCAGACCGCAGATGAGTCTGGCGTTGGCGTCGCGAGTGGCGTGCGTATGAAAGTCGCTTACAAAGGTCTCAAAGATCGCAGACATCGAGTCTAGGCTTCAGCGTTGCCGTCAGCCTCGGCCTCTGGCGTTAGCGCTTCGAGGAGCTTGCACAGGTCTTGCGCAATCTCATCGACTAGGACTTCGAAGGAGCCGACACTCTCGAGCTCTTCGACCGTCATCATCTTGCCGACCATCGACAGGGTCGCGTTTGGCTTGTTGGTGACGGGGCGCGGGGTCATGACATCGAGGGAGTCGTCGATGTAACGGTTGATGACCCGCAGCGGACCCTGGACACGCACGGCCTTGTCGGCCGCCAGGCAGAAGGCGCCCCAGCGTAGGTGCGCGGGGTAGTGCTCTTCGGTCGCGGGGTCGGTCCAGGCCTGCGCAACCGTGACTCCGATTTCGATCTCGGCGTCTTTCTTCTTGTCGTTCTCCAGCGCGAAGCGCAGCTGGGGAATCCACTCTTCGCGCTCCGGAAGCTCGAATCGGTATTCGGCAATAAACTGCGGCTTGGTCGAAGAGGTGCCGCCCAGGGCCCGGGTCTCGGGACCGCTGAGGGTGGCAACGCGCTCTTCAATCGGCCTGAGCAGCTTTTCGCTCACTTCGAGGGCGAGTTTCTTGCTGCGGGCTGACTTGTCAGCTGCTTCATTGCCTTTGGTGAGGAGGTCTTTTAGGTAATCGAGGCTCACGCCGCGCATACTTACTTATTTTGGGCTCGGATGCAGGGATCAATTGCGTCGAATCGGCCTCATTCGAGAAAAGCCGCGCTTCTAGGCCCGAGGGCCGTAGGATTCCAGCGTGGGCCTTTCGCGCCATAAGACTGTTGGTATCGGCATTTGCGCCGCACTGCTGGCGCTCTCCGTGCTGCTTTGGCCCAAAAGCTCCAGCGAGCGAGAAAAGCGCAATCGACCGCTTGCGAGCGAGTCGAGGCTCTACAGCAACGTGCGCGCGGCCGATTATGTCGGCCCAACCCTTTGTTCGGAGTGCCACGAGGATCGCTACCAGCAATGGCAAGGGAACTTGCATCGCCGCATGAACCGCCTGGTCGCCGAAGCCGGCGCGGTGCTCGGCGACTTCGACGATAGGCGCGTTCCCTACGCCGGCGGGGCGCTCCTGCTGCAGCGTCGAGGCAAGGACTACTTCATGGGGCTCGAGCGCGAGGGCAGCGTGCATCGCGAGTATCGCGTAACGCGCACCATCGGCAGCCGCTACTTGCAAGAGTATGTCGGGGTTCAGGTGCGGGGTCCGGAGCCAGCACAAAGCCCGGTTTACCAAACCGAGATCCGCTTGCCCTTTGGCTTCATGTTGCGCGAGCGCCGTTGGCTTCATCAGCAGTACTTCGACTCCTGGTACGGCGACGAGTATCGAGCCGATGGCAGCCTTGCGGTCGATGTCTTCGAGCCCGAGCAAGCGCCGTGGCGCGGTCGCTGCGCGTGGTGCCACAACACCTATCCCTTCGAGAAACGCCTGGCGCGCATCGATGATGACCAGCAGATTGGTAGCGGTATCGAACTGCTCTTCGAAGACCACAAGGCGCGAGCCGCACCAAGCGAAGAGGTCTCGCTCTTACCCGTCGATGAGCTGGTCAGCGTCGGTATCAGTTGCGAGTCCTGCCACTTTGGCGGTCGCGAGCATGCGGTGCAGGGCAAGTCGATTCGCTTTGCCCCCGCCGGCGAGGGCATCGAAGCCCGTAAGCAAGCACCCACCATTGCCGGTACTCGACAGGACGGGCGCACCATCAATTCGATATGCGCCCAGTGCCACAGCGTGCCCACCAAGCTCTTCGCCAACGGAGCTGGAGTGCGCAATTCCAGTGAGGCGCTCGATCTCTTGAGTGGTGCATGCGCGACGCGCATCAAGTGCACCGACTGCCACGATCCGCACGTGCCCGGGCCCGGTGCGCTAGCCGCTGCGCAATCGCGACACCTCGAGGCCTGCGTGGGCTGTCACGAAAACCTCGCCGATGCCGACGCTGCTCTTCGACACTCCAAGCACAGCGCGGAGACCACATGTTTGGATTGCCACATGCCGCGCATCGTGCAGGGCATGGACACCTTGATCCGCAGCCACCGCATCAGCTCGCCAGACGATCCGGAGATGCTGAGCGACGGCGTCAATGCGTGCAACCTGTGTCATCTCGACAAGAGCCTGGCCTGGACCTCCGAAGTGCTCGTGCGCGACTTCGGCGCGTCGACGCTGCTGCCTCTCGATGCCCGAGCGGCCGGCGAAGTCTGGCTGCGCTCGTCCAAGCGTGAGCTGCGATTGGTCGCGGCCGGCTCCATGCGTGCCAATGCCGTCGGGGCACTCTTTTTGCCGCTGCTTGTCGAGAAGCTCGACGATCCAGTTGCCCATGATCGCATGCGTTACTTCTGGGCGATCGAGGCGGTGCGTGGCGCGCCGCTCAGCGATGATGACTATGCCGTGGCGGGGCCACCCTCGTTGCGCCATCGCCAGGCAGCGGCCCTACAGGCGGCGCACTCACGCTGACTAGCTGCTTTGGCTTGCGCAGAGTGTCGAGACGTGAGGGGCGCCAAGGTCGCGACGAGTGCAGAGAAGTGCCTAGTGCCCATCCTCGCACCTAGAGACGGTAGTACCGCCAGTGCAGGCCGCGTTCTTGTAGGGTCACGCGAGCCAGTGCGACCAGCTCGCGAGGGCCATCCACTAGCATTGTCTTTATAAGAATTTGTCTCAAGCGCGGCATGGCGGTGAGCTCGAGCACTTCGCGCGCGCTTGGCATTGGGTAAGGGCCGGGTCGGTGCGAGAGCTGGCCATTGGCGAGCGCATCGAGGGTGGCTAAGGCTGCGCGCGCGCCCCTGCCAAGTCGGTAGGCATCGCAGCGCTCGAGCACGCCGGAGCGGTCATTGTCGATTCGCCGCAGGAGCCTGGCCAGATCGATGTAGCTTGAGGGTGGCACCATCAGCTCGCTGCGCAGCATGTGGGCCAGGTGAAAGACGATCTCGTCGTAGCGCTCGAGGCGATGCTCGGCGAGTTGGGCACGCTGCCAGACCGCGTCCAGGTCGATGCGAGTGCGCCCGGCCTGCGTGATGTGGCGGTGCAAGTCGATCGAGTAGCCATGCCCATCGAGCGTGACGGCGTGATGCGTGTCGGCAAAGACGAAGGGCTTGTTGCTGCGAGTGGCAAAGCCCATGCCGCGCAAGCTGTCGATGGCTGGCTGCATGTCGCGAAGTCGCACCAATAGATCCATGTCACCCATGGGGCGCTCGCCAGGCTCTTGGTAGATGTCGCCCACGTAGGCGCAGCCCTTCAGGCGCACCACGTCGATCTTGGCGGCTTCGAGTGTTTCGATGACTCGAAGCACCATCGCCGCCTGCCGGTCGCCGACGAGTGCGCTGGCGATGAAGTCGCGTTTGAAACGCGAGACACCCAGGGTGTAAGCCAGGGAAGCGAGGCGCAATTTGCGCAACATGGTGTCGTCAAGAGCCTCGGCCACCGCCGCCGAGAGCGCAGGAGGCTCCTCGGCCAAGAGGGTGCGGACCAGCGCTGCGAGCGCTTGCTGAGCAGCTGACTCCATGGCGCGCACACTAGCAGCGGCGCCTTGGAAATGGAACCAGAGCAGAAAGCGTGGCAATCTGAGCGACATGAGCACAGGCGACGATCCCTTTGGTCCCAAGAAGGACGCGGAGCTCGTACTCGAACTCGACGAGGGCTATCTCGGCTCCAGTCGCAACCAGGTCAAGCGTTCGACGCTACCTGTAACAGCCCCGGTGCCTGCGAGCTCTGATGATGCCTTCGCGCCCGCGCCGGCCGCGCCCGTGCAGCTCGATGTCGATCACACCTATCAGACCTCACGCAAGAAGCGCGCGACCCTTGCCTCGCACCAGGCCTTCATCGAGGAGACAAATCGGCGCCTCAAGCCGGATAGCTACGCGCAGCAGCAAGAGGCCACTCGTCGCCTGTACTGGCGCCTCACCCGCATTCCCGTGCTGCTCGTACTCGGCTGGTTCACGCTCTCGCATCTTGCTCTGGGCTCGGTCTGGGTCTTCATCGATGGCGTCAATCTCGCCTTGCACGAGGCTGGCCATCCCATGTTTCGCTGGGCCGGTGACACGGTGTATTTCTTAGGTGGGACGATTGGACAACTGCTGTGGCCGGCGGCTTTCGCGGTCTACTTTGGCTACAAGCAGAGGCAGCGCTTTGCCTCGTTGGCGTGCTTGTGGTGGTTTGGCGAGAACTTCATCAACATCGCTCGCTATGTGCGCGACGCGCCCGTCATGGAGCTGCCCCTGGTGGGAGGCGACACGCACGATTGGAATCACCTTCTCGACAAGTGGCATCTGCTAAACTCGGCCGACAGCATCGCCGACGGGCTGTGGTTGCTTGGCGCGCTCACCATGCTAACGACTCTGATCTATATGGTGTGGATCACCGTGCACCCCAGTAAGGACGAATTGGCGGAGGGCTTTCGGGCCTGAGGCTTCGCCTCGCTCAGGGGGCAGGCATGCGCGCAGACCTGATGCGGGCCGCTGCAAAAAAAAGTTGATGCCTGGCTGTAAGACATCTGGCAGGGCAGCGTTTTGAGGGCATGACCCCTTCGACTCGACTCATAACCCTTCTATCTCTTGCCCTTAGCACCTTCAGCGCTGTCGCAAGCGCCAACACCATCGCCATCTCCGCTCCGCCTGAAGAGCCCCTCCCCAAGCGCCTCGAATTTGATGTCGGCATGCTGGTTGGCGGCATGAACATGGGCACGACCCGTGCCGACGCTACGGGCCTGGCGGTATCGACCGGCCTGCGGGTCGGCGAGCTGAGCATCCTTGGCGAGCTCGATTACTTCGGCGTGCGCGCCATCGAGCGAGG
>JAHEAK010000666.1 GCA_024642805.1 Kofleriaceae bacterium
CACACGCACCACACCGCTCGTCGGGCGATCGAGCAAGCCAATGATGTTCAAAAGCGTGCTCTTTCCCGAGCCCGAAGGCCCGATCAAGCTGGCGAACTCTCCTGCGGCCAGCTGCAAGTCGATGCCGTGCAAGACGCGGGTACGCGGCTCGGAGCCAAAGTCCTTGGTAACACTCTCGAGCGTGAGCACCGCCTCAGTCATTGCGAATCGCCACTGCCGGATCGAGTTGGGCTGCGCTGCGAGCGGGGATGAGCGCCGCTAGCAGTCCAACCAACAGCGCAACGCCGCTGGCAAAGACGAAGAGCCCCGGCCTCATTTCGATAGGAAAGAGCGGGCGCCCCTCCTGGGTCGTTACCAACACTCGGAAGCTATGCAGAAGCAGGGCGCCCAGGCCGCAACCGACAAGTGCGCCGAGCAAGGAAAGCATGCAGCCCTGCCACAGGAACACCCGCTGGGTTTGTGAGCGCGTGAGGCCGATGGCGCGCAAGATGCCAATCTCGCGCTTGCGCTGCACGACTGAGACCACGAGTACGCTTGCGATACCGATGGCGACTGCCAAGAGGACGAAGATCTGAATGAGCAGGCTCGAGGAACTCTGCGAGCGCAAGCCCGAGAGTAACTGTGCATTTGCCTCCATCCAGCTTTCGGCATCCAGGCCGGTCTCGGAGCGAATCCTGGCCGCAATCGTGGCTGCCTGAAAGATGTTATCCACGGAGGCTTCGATCTCGGTGGCTCCGCCGCTGAGGTTGAGGAGAGACTGGGCATTGCGGAGCGAGACGATGGCCCAGGTGGCGTCGACGCTGCGGTTGCCCAGACTCACGATGCCGCGCAGGTCGAAGACCTCGCTGCTCGTCAACGAGCCACCTCCGGCCTCGAGGCGAATCTTGTCGCCCAGACCGACCCCCAGTTCATCGGCAAGGCGCTCGCCAAGCACAACGCCGCGGCCGGCGACATCGACCGCGCCGAGCGTGAGCTTGCTATCGAGATCGATGATGCTGGTGTAGCTATCGAGCTGCACGCCCGACACGATGACGTTGTTGGCAGCATGCCCCCGGATGGCCATGGCGGGGCCGCGACAAATCGGGGTGGCGCTGGCAATGCCCTCGGTGACGCGAAGCCTCGCCAGAATTGCTTGCCAACCATCGAGCGATCGGATGCGCTGGGCAATGCGCTCGACGTTCTGAATGACGACTGGATCGCTATTGCCACGCAAGGAGCGCGGCGACTCCCTGGCCGAGCGAAGGGAAATGTGTGGCTGTGAGCCAACCGTCTTGGCGATCAGGTCCTTCTGCAGGCCATCGATGAGTGCGGCCAGGAAGATCACGACCGCAACACCGACCGCAACGCCGAGACCGATCAACAGGCTCTGTGTCCTCGAGTCGCGCAGCAAGCGCACTGACAGGAAGAGGTCGCTTCTCACGGCTCTACGATGACGGCGCGAACTCGATCACCCTCCGACACCGAGACAGGATTCAAGATGAGCTGCTCATTGGCGCTCAACCCCGAGACAACTTCGACATGCATGAGATCGCGAATGCCTATAGTGACGTCGCGCCGCTGTACCTTGCCTCCTTCGACCAGGAAGAGGTGAGGGCTGGACGAGGACAGGCCGACCACGGAGGCAATAGGGACCACCATGGCTGCGGGTTTGCGATCCACTTCGATGTCGACGGATACCGTCATGTCGGGGCGCAAGTAGTCAGGTGGATCGGCCACGAGCAGCCTCACTTCCACAGTGCCGCGACGGCTGTCGATAACCGGTGCTATGAAGTGAAGCTCGGCCTCGAAGCGTTGCTCGGGAAAAGCCTCTGAGGACGCCAGGGCATGCTGGCCGACTTGCAGCAGCGAGAGATTGCGCTCGTCGGGCTCGACGACAAGCTCGGTCCGCGAGGTGGCGGCCAGCTCGAGCACGATAGTGTTTGCGCTGATGGAATCGCCGACTTCGGCATTGCGAGCAATGACAATGCCATCGCTTGGGGCCACCAGTCGCATGTAGTTGAGCCTGGCCTGGGCGAGTGCGACGTTGGCGCGCGCCTGTTCAATGGCTGCCTCACTGTTGCGCACGGTTGGACCGCCTTGCTGCACGTCCTGCTTCTGGGCCATCGCGCTGCGCAACGCACTCTGCGCGAGAGCCTCGGTGGTTTGCGCATCCTGCAGTTTGCTTTGTGTAACAGCGTCGGCGTCGAAGAGAAGCTGCACACGCTTGAGGTCGAGGCTTGCATCGGCGACGCGAGCTTGCGCCTGGGTCAGGGTCTCCTCCGCCTCGGCACGGGTCACGGTCTTTAGCTTGCGTTGCCCCTGTTGCGCCTGCGCCAAGAGCGCCTCGGCATTCGAGAGCGCCGCCTTGGCCTCTTCGTCATCGAGTTGCAGCAAGAGCTGCCCTGCAACAACGCGCGCGCCTTCGTGCACCAGGATCTCGCGGACCATTCCGGTTGCCAAGGGTGCCAGTCGAACTCGCAGTGGTCGCACGCGACCGGTCGTCACAACCGACTGCACCATTTCCGTGGTCCTAGCTTGCGTGACCTCCACCTTGGCCCCGACCACGCGCCTGGCCAACACCCAGGTGGCGGCCAGGGCGAGCGCCAAGGCTACCCCTAGCAACACGCGATGTCGGCGCAAGCTCTCGACGATCTTCTTCACAGACCACGCTTTTCCCGCACAGAGGCGCGACATTCAACGCTTGATGGCACCTCAAGCGAGAAGTTCATCGATAGCCACAAAATCTAGACATGCCAGTAGCAGCCAGACGATTTCGCGCACAAACAACGCCGGTCTGTGGCTTGTAATCGGGCCTGTTGCTCGGTGAAGTGTGGCATCGCAATTGAATGAGCAGGGACCGCTTACCAAGAGGAGCCGAGATATGAACCGAGATATGAACCGAGATATGAACCGGGATATGAACACTGTGCCTTATGGATTCGTGAAGACCTTGACCAACACGCCCTTTGAGAAGGTCGTTGAGAAGGTTACTGAGAGCTTGAAAGCGCAGGGTTTCGGCATTCTGACCGAGATCAATGTGAAGGAGACACTCAAGAAGAAGTTAGATGTCGACTTTCGACCTTACCTGATTCTGGGCGCCTGCAACCCGACCCTCGCCCACCAGGCTATTTCCGGTGAAGCGCAAATCGGTCTCTTACTGCCCTGTAACGTCGTGGTCCAGGAAGGCAAGGATCGCGATGTGATCCTGTCCATCGCCAGTCCAAAGGCCATGTTTTCCCTGGTCGATAATCCCGCGATGCAGGGCTTGGCCTCCGAAGTAGAGGCGCGCCTGGAGAAAGTCATGGCAGAGGTTTCCGATAGCCCATAGCGGCGCGGTTCGAAACGCGAGTGTTGGTCGCATCC
>JAHEAK010000086.1 GCA_024642805.1 Kofleriaceae bacterium
TGCACCTCTTCGACGTCACAGACCTTATCAACGCCATCGGAGCTGCTCTCGCCGATTTGAAACACCTCGGAGAGAAAGCTGTCGTTGGTGGAATCACGGGCGATCAGAGACGCATAGGCCACCGTTCCAAGGCCGACCGCAGCAAGGCTGAACCAGCCCATTCCGAGCCCAGCCAAGACCAGTGCGGAAACACAGGCTGTGCCTAGCAATGACAGGTTTCTGGTGCGTACCGCTGAGCGACACAGTATTGTTCGTACCGACGCGCTGGTTGCGCGGTGGAGCATGAGCTCTCGCTTTGTTTGCTTGGTCAGCGAGGTCGCGTAGCTGGCGCTGTGCGTGCTCGTCGTGTTCATCGATTCGCTCCAGGCTTCGTCGTACGGAATGGCGAGCCAGCAAGCAAAGAGCCCGTAGAGGTAGTCCCTGCGGAGGTAATCCCCGTTGAGGGAGTCGGTATCGTTAGTCGCCTGGAGGTGTGAGCCCTGCATTGCATGCGTATTTCCCATCTCTTCGCTGCTCACGTACTCGCTGTGTGCGCAACGTCGCCAGGCCGGTGCGGCCGAGTCCCAAACCAGGTGATCGCAATGCGCGATTGTGCAATCAATGATCCATCTGCCGGGAGCGAAAGCGGGGATGAGGCATCGCGAACCTGCGACGGGCGCTGCGGCTCACGATGACGGAAGCACATGGCCCTCCAGCAGAAATTCTCCCGGCTGTGCGCGACTACACCCAATACGAAGCGGTATCGCGAGCCACGGGTGGAATTCTTCGCATGAAGATCTTCGCGTCACGCAGCTTCCCGCGCGCCCTCTCGCGCTTGTGGTGGGATGTCCTTCTTTAGGCTCCACGCTTTCACGTGTGCGATCGCAGACTGAAATCTTAGTTTTTGTTGAGTCTTGGGGCCTTGGCTAAGGTCTCGCGCATGAAACACGCTCGTACCCTTCTTGCAGCTCTCGTCCTTAGCGCGACGTCGTGCGCAAATGCTCTTTCAAACAATGGCAACGCTGGCGGTGACGCTGGTGGCGATCCAAGTTCTCACGGTCCCGATGCAGGCAACCCGGGTGATGATCCGGGTGGTGATCCGGGTGGTGATCCGGGTGGCGATCCGGGTGGCGATCCGGGTGGTGATCCGGGTGGCACGGAGGGCGTGCGTGCCTTCCCAGGGGCGCAGGGCTTTGGAGCCCTGGCCACTGGTGGGCGCGGTGGCCGAGTCATCAAGGTAACCACGTTGCAGGCAACCGGCCCAGGCAGCCTACAAGAGGCACTTAACCGCAATGAGCCGCGCATCATCGTCTTCGCAGTTAGTGGCAGTATCGTCGGCGACTTTGAAATTCCCTATGGCAACCTGACCATCGCGGGACAAACCGCTCCTGGCGGAGGAATCACGATTCGCGGCCGCCTCACCGGTGCGTACGAATATGGCGTCGACAACTTCATCATTCGCCACATACGCGTTCGACCGATCTATGACGGCACGGCCGGCAATCAGTTTGACGCCATTCAATTTTCGCGCAATGCACGGATGATCTTCGATCACGTCTCTGCTTCCTTTGGTGTCGACGAGACCGTCGATTTCTATGAGGCCAAGGACGTCACGATTCAGTGGTCCACGATCGAGAGCAGCGCCACCCAGGGGCATCCCGAGGGTCAGCATAACTATGGTCTCATCAACGGCCCCGACGGCCATCGAATCAGTGTGCATCACAATCTATTTGCTCATCACAAGAATCGGGCCCCCGCTATCGCGAATGGGCCGGCCGAGATTGTCAACAACGTCATGTACAACGTGCAGCACGGCTTCGTGCACCACAATCCTGCATCCGGTCAGTTCAACATCGCTGGCAATTACTTCAAGCGCGGTGGCAACGCTGCCCTGATACCGTTCTACTTCGATGACGAGGATGACTTCGCAGCCGCCGATCTAAGTTACTTCCTCGCCGACAATTACATCGAGGATTCGGGCAGCAGTTGCCAAGGGGTGGTCGACAACCCCTGGACCGAGTGCTCACAGGACTTGAATGCACCGATCTCTCGCCGCGCCTCCAGTTCCTTCGATTTCAGCAACGCAGGCACCTACCACAGCCCGGTGCAAGTCGACTCCTCGACCCTCGCCTACGAGCGTGTACTCGCCAGGGCCGGGGCCTTTCCGAGGGACTTGGTGACGCGTCGATCGGTTCAGGATGCTGCCAACACGACCGGTGCCTGGGGCTCCTATGCACTGCCGGATCCGATGGATGGCCTGGTGGTCGCCGCCGCACCCAGCGATAGCGACAACGATGGCATCGCCGATAGCTGGGAAACGAGCCACGGGCTCAACCCTGCCGACGCCAACGACAATCAGACCCTCATGCCCTCAGGCTATCCGGCCATCGAGGAGTACATCAACGGCATGGCCGCGGCTCTCATGCAGTGAAATCGAGCTCGCAAGAGCGTAAGCGGGCATATGGTGTGCAATTCGGATCTTCATGCACAACGCGCCTATGTACAAAATTCTGTGGTCGAGGGGGCAGGGGACCTGCGAAGGGCCACGCTTCCGCAGGTTTCACGATGCGCTACGCTACGTCAACGAACGGCGTAGTGAATGCTCCTTCGCCATACTCAATCCGAACGGCGGAGTCGACCACATAGCGAGGCGAAACATGGGCCTGGCACGTGAGCGGGTGTCGGGCCGGCGCCTGGTGCGTGGTTGAGCACGGGACGTGGAGTGCCGAGTTGTTCTTAGCGGCGGGGAATATTGCTCTGTTTTGGCGTATTGCCTGGGCGCAATCGCCGAGCAGTCCCGGGTTCACGAAGCCTGCGCTCGGCATAGACCTTGCTGCCTTCTCAGCGAGGTCCGCACATGAAGAGACTACTAATGACCATGGGTCTGGCGGCAGGCTCGCTTTCGCTAGCTCTTGTCAGTGCTGGATGCACGGGGCAAACGGAGCTGAGAGCTACCGCTGTCGTCGCCGAGCCCTCGCTCGTGTATGTGAGTCCAGGCTTGTGGGTGGTTGCCGACTCAGAGCTGCCGCTCTTCTATAGTGATGGCCTGTACTGGCTCTATCGCGACGGCTATTGGCACAGCTCGTCGTCCTACTGGGGAGGTTGGGTCTATGCGCCCTATCCGCGCCTTCCCATCGTGATACGCAGCATTCAGAGGCCACGCCAGTACACCTACTATCGGCCGAGGCCCGGCCAACGCGTTCGAGTAGCTCCGAGGACCCGAGATCATCGAGCTCGTCAACCTCAGGCCACTCGCCGCAATGAAAGAGTGCCGGCACGGCCAGGTCGCCCGCGATAGCGCGTGGCCGATGGCCCAAAAAAGGCGAAGGCGTGGCGCCGCGACATTGCGAGGCCACGCCCACCCGAGTTCCAAACAAGCTGCCAGAGGAGCTCGCTGTAATCGAGTTTGCTCGAGTCGAGTTCGCTGTACACGAGTTCGCTCGAGTCGATCTCGACTACTTGATCTCGATGTGCTTCACGCCCTTGGCGGCGTCTGCGACTTTCGTCAAGCTAATCTCAAGCACGCCGTTCTTGAATTTCGCATTGACCTTGTCAGCGTTCACCGTGGTTGGCAGGCTCATCGTTCGGCGAAAGACCCCGTAGCTGCGCTCGGCGCAGTAGTAGTCCTTGTCCTGCTTCTCCTTGCTGAACTTCTTCTCTCCCTTGATGGTCAGCAAGTTGCCGTCCTGGGAGAGCATCACATCGATGTCCTTTTCATCGACACCCGGAAGTTCTGCCGAGATATCAATGTGGCCATCGGTCTCAGACATTTCCACCTCTGGATAGAAGGCGATCGAACCATCTTCCGCGAGCAGCGATGACTGTGGCGCCAAACTCGGCGAAGCCGACCAGATGGTGTTGAACATGCGGTTCATTTCCCGCTGAAGGGAAGAAATGGACGGGAAGGCGGTAGCGGAGAGGGGAGCTTGTGCCAGTGAAGTGCTGCGGCGCCATGGAACGAGATTTTCGATTGTCATTGTCTGATTTCTCCTGATTGCTGATACCGGCCATCGATGACCGGTTCGGTTCGGCGCAGCGGACTGCAAACCGAATGCCCAATCCTGCGACGACCTTCTCGCGCGGGAGCGCCGCCACTTCGGCTAGGGAGAGAAACGAAGATCGAAGCTCTCGAGCTCTTGAGCTGCTGGCACAACCATGACCGGCGAGCGCGCGTGCCTGAGGACTGCTTCAGCGACACTGCCATTGCCAAGGCGCTGCGAGGAGGCAGGACGACTACCCAAGACAATTACATCGTGATCGCGAAGATCAGCAAACTCGAGGATCAGTTCTGCGGGCTTCCCTGGCTGCATGTTGCCGACGAAGACGGGCTCAAGAACCTTTTCCCGAGGCGAATCGGATGCGCTCGATCCACCGAAGCGTTGACTAAGAGTTGCTATGAGCGTGAGCATTTGGTCGTAGTGCTCTCGGCTTGTCAAAGCTCGCACGTGGCCATTGATAAGCGGCTCAACATATAGAACGTCTGTGGTGGCTGCCCACTGAGCCGCTAGCCACCCTGCATAGTCGAGGGCTTCCCAACAAAGAGCCTCGAGATCAACAGGCACCAGGACACGTGTAATAGGCTGCATGCGCCATCACTCTGAAAGTTGTGTGCCAGACATGCTGGTCTGCCCAGGTGGCCAGCCAGCCTAGCGCATGCGCTTCGCTTGGCCTTTGCCGTGTGCGCTACAGCGAATTATTGCTCACTACCAGGGGGATTCCCTTGCTCGAATTGGTAAAGGCATGCGGTCAGCTCAGGGCCATCGACTGGCTGCGTGGACCACTGATTGCAGTTGCTCTGCTTTGGGGGGACGAGCATTGGATTCTTGCTTTCGACACGAACGCCGCTGGTGCGAGAGAGCATCGGTCTACGGATCGGCGGCAATTCTTGAAATTGGTTATCTCGGCATCGTTTACGCGCTCGAGGACATTTCTCTGGGTGGTGCCAGACTCCGTGGCCCGCGCCCGCTTCCTGACGCCAGCTTCGTGGTGTTGATCTATGTCTCCGATCGATTCTACGAACGCCGAGCACGCGCCGTTTGGAGCGCAAGCAATTCAAGCGACTCACTTGGGATCGAGTTCGATAAGGTCTACCTCGGCTCAAGCCTGGTCGAAACCTTCGACGAGGAAGACGAAGTGTGGCGCGAAGCAATGCAGGTCTCGCAGCTGAGTCGGAGCGCTGCGCAGTAGTTGAGCGCTCGTGGGCGGTGGCCAATTGCATCGCGCTTTCCAAGATGTCCAGTCTTTGTTTGTCGACTCACGCGGCTTGGCGACGAAGGCAGATGCGCGAGCGACAGTGAGAGCGAAAGTTTCGATCTAGCATTTGTAGAATGTTCCGTGTTTCAGCTGCTTGCTGTGTTGCCTGCAGCGCAGGGCAAGTACGAAGCCAAGGACCGGCTACAAATTTCTCAGGGTGTCGTTTACATGTCTCGACGAAGAGGCTAACCACTACGTGGGGCGGCCGCCGTGGTCGTCGAGTGTGTTGGGGTGGAGCGAATGCGAAAAAAAGTACTGGTGGTCGAAGACGATTTTTTGGTGAGACTCATAGTCTGCCATTACCTCGAGAGTATGGGCTGGCAAGTGACAGAGGTGGAGAGTGGTCGAGCAGCTCTCGAACTCTTCGTCGACGGCGTGGATGCTGTTGATGCGGTTCTCACGGACCTCCTGCTTCCCGATATGAATGGCGTCGACCTGGCGCGTCGGGCACAAACCAAGTGCCCCTTCATCTTCATGTCGGGCGCAGCGGTGCCTCTCAAAGAGTTGCCAGGGCCCGTGCTCTACAAGCCCTTCGACGAGGCCAGTCTGCGCGCCATGCTGACCGACGTGATGGCTGGCGTCGACGCCCTCGCCGAGCCCAGTCCGAGTTAGTCTGACGCGGCTCGCTCTGGGAGCTGGCCCACAGCTTGGCGCCAACGCTCAAAAGCCGCACGCGTACACAGAGCGTCGGAAATCTCCCAGCGCTGCGAGAAGCTCGACGTTGACCTGCGTGGGCACCCACGAGAGAGGCCGAGTCCGCTTGGCATGTTGCTTGTAGAGGGACCGAGCCCTGGCCAGAGCCCGTCGGCAATGTAGGCCTACGCCGAAGTCGCCGCTTAACAGCCGGGCAGCGCGCCAATCAAGGACATCATGCAAGCCTCTCCACACCAGCCCCGCAGCTTCTTATTCAAGTCGGTCCAGGCACTCCAGGACATGAACGGTACCTTTCGCGACCGCGCCCATGCTGGCCGCCTCATGATCGAGTGGGGTGTGATGCAGGGCGAGCCGAGTCCCTACCTCATCGCATCAACTCCTGGCGGTCTCGTCGTAGCTGAAGAAATGGCGCGAATCAGCAAGACCCCCGTGTCCTTTGCCAGAGTGCAAGAACTCGAGCCGCCCTGGCCCGCGGGGCCGATTGTCGGCGCGGTGGCTTTCGATGGCACGCTGGTGGTCGACGAGGTACTCCGCGATCTCTGCAGCGTCACCAGGGATGACTTTCGTCGACTGATAGATAGTGCCTTTGCGCGCATCTCAAGCTCACCCTTGCAAGGAGTGCGAAGCAATGGCTTTCCCTCTCTCAGGGAACGCACTGCCATCATCGTCGACGATGGGCTTGCCGGGCCTCTCACCCTGCGGGTTGTCGTCGCTCTCGCTCGCAATGCCGGTGCGCGGCGGGTCGTACTCAGTCTGCCCGTCGGGCACCGCCGCATGGTCAAACGACTCAGCGAGGCAGCAGACCTGACCTATTGTGCGAGCCTGCGGTCCTCTCGGGGAGACCTCGCAGCTGCCTATGCCCTGGTCCCTTGTGAGGAGCATGCCGCACGAGGTCCTGGCCTCAGCGACTATGGTTCGGCATACGTCGGCTCCTTCCTGCCATGTCAACCAGCTCGGAGCAGGATGCCTACGGTGTGGCGACGGAGCCCTCGCCGATCGGAGAGTGTGGCTGGATGAGCACCTCGCTCGTCATCGTCTTGGTGCTGCTCGCCCTCGTCGTCGGAATGACGATTCCCCTCCTGCTGCAGCTGCGCGCGACCGTCAAGGAGATCCGGGAGCAGCTACGCAGCACCAAGCCGCGCATCGATGAACTGCTTGCCGAATCTCAAACGGTTGTTCATCGAGTCGCGCTGCTCACCAGTCGCTTGGAAGGTGGCGATGAGGTATTGCACGACTCGCTGCATTCCCTCCGCGAGCTCAACATCCTCGTTGGGCGGGCGACCAAGTGGAACGGTCTGGCTTCGGCTCTTGGAGCTCTCGTGCCCGCGGTGGCTTCGGCGGTTCATGCCTATCGCTCTTCGCTGGCGACCCATGATGCCTCAGGTGTCGAGGATGAAGGCCCCCTCCGCGCTGAGGAGAATGAAGGGCTGGGCCGGCACGACGAAAACATCCTCGGCGAGCGAATGGCTGCGCAGCGCATGCGCGGAGGGATGACTAGGGAAGCGCCGAGAGCCGACGAGGGCGCTCGCGCTCCATAGTGCTGCGCAGGGTCCGCAGAGCCATGCCCTCGATCTGACGTACGCGCTCACGAGAGAGTCCGTACTCTTCGCCGATGCGTCGAAGGGTCATCGGTGCGTTGCCGTCCAGGCCGAAGCGTTTGCGCAGCACATCCGCTTGTGTTTCGGGGAGCGTGCTCAACAGCGACACGACACGAGCACCCTCTTGCTCGTCGACGATGGCATCCAGAGGCGAGCGCTCATCGTTGGCTGCATCGATGAGTTGATCCATGCGGCTGGCGCCTCCTTCGCCAACGGTCTCGTCGAGAGAGACCGTCACGCCGAGCGAGCTGCTCTTGATCAATACGACCTTGTCGACGCTGATCTCGCAGTGCTCGGCGATCTCTTCGTCCGAGGCTTCCCTGCCGAGTCGCGATGCTATCGCCCGTTGTGCCTGGAGGATTTGTTGATGCGTGTCCTGAATGTGCACGGGTATGCGGACCGTGCGCGACGCGTCAGCTAGCGCTCGCGTGAGAGAATGGCGAATCCACCAACCGGCGTAGGTCGAGAAGCGATATCCACGGCGATAGTCAAAGCGATCGACGCCCTTCATGAGGCCGATGTTGCCCTCCTGAATCAAGTCCTCCATGGGCAGCCCGTAGCCGGCGTACTTTCGACACATACTCACCACAAATCTCAAGTTCGATCGGATGAAGACCTGTCTTGCGTCGGCTGCGGCAGATAATGCCCGAGTGAGGGTCTTGTTCCAGCTTTTAGCCGCTGAGCTCGTCATGGATAGAGCATTCAGGGCGTCAAGCACGACCGCTAGATGCACTCGATCCCGATCATTCTCACGAATGTGAGCAGCCACGTTGTAGAGCTGGCTGCTGGTAGCCAGCTCGCCGGCCGCCTTCTTCCTCTTACTGTGGGCGCTAGCCTTGCGCAGGATTTCGAAGTCCGGGTGCTCCAATCCGCCGCGCTCGAGGCTGCGCACGATGGTCTGCACGGCTGGTTCGAAGGCGAGCAAACAATGCCAGACCTCGACTTCGAGCTCCTCAATTTTGCGCGCGAGGGTGATTTCTCCCTCACGGCCGAGCAATTCTTGGTCGGCAATCTCTGAGCAGTACTTCGCTATGGTTTTCTTGAGCTCTGGCATCAGAGTTCTCGCGGTGGCGCTACTGGCCTTCTCCCCAAGGTGGCATCGATTCGCTTCTTTGCAAGAGGCTGACCTGACATTCACGTCTGTGTTGGCTCATGCCAGCTTCCATGGCAGGAGCGTCGCGAAAATCTGCCGTCTACTGGGGAAAAGTAGTAGTCCAAGGAAGTGTCTGCAAGAGCAGGCAGAAGGCCGCGCGTGGCACGCAAGTTGAATCATATTGCAGCAGATTTGAGTGCTGCCATGGGCTTCGCGATAACATCATCGGCCTTCATCGAGGGTTCACCAATCCCACGCAAGTACACCTGCGATGGCGCAAATATCTCTCCGCCGCTCCGCTGGTCAGGGGCTCCCACGGGAACGACGAGTTACGTGTTGGTGCTCGAAGATCCTGATTCGCCCAATCCGCGAGCCCCACAGCGGACTTGGGTGCACTGGCTGCTCTACGATATCCCCGCCATGGTGCACGAGACCCTGGAGGGGCATGCTCCGCCAGGTGCGCAATGTGGGCTCAATAGCTGGAACCACGCGCTATATGGGGGGCCATGTCCACCAATTGGTCGACATCGCTACTTTCACAAGCTCTATGCGCTCGATCGATGGATGCCCTCTCTTCGAGAGCCGACCAAGGACGAGCTGGGAGCCGCCATGGAGGGGCATGTCCTTGGCCAGGCAGTCTTGATAGGCACATATGAACGAAGAGGGCATGCAGTCGTCCGCTGACGACCGCTGGCAGGCGTCATGTCGGGTTGGATAGATGTACACCTGGTGAAAGCCACGCACGGCCCTGTCGCTCAGACCCTCGGTGTCTTGCGCCGGGACGAGTGCCCCACTGCGACATCAGCGGTCGAGGTGATTGAAACCCATCAGTCCTGGGTGTTTCTCACCCACAGCTTTGCATACAAACTCAAGAAGCCTGTCCGCGGCCACTATGCGGATCTGAGCACAGCGGCGGCCCGGCTTCGGAACTGCCGAGCGGAAGTACGGCTAAATCGGCGAATCGCGCCTGCGACGTATCTGGGCGTCACTTCGCTCAACGCAAACGGCGCGCGACTGGAACTCGACGGGCCTGGACCTGCCGTCGATTACCTCGTCAAGATGCGCAGACTTCCGGCGCAGCGAATGCTCGATGCTCTGGTGAGAAGCTCGCACCCGTCGGCGATCGATGTGTCTGCGCTCCTTTCCCGACTCTGTGTCTTCTACATGCAACAGGTGCCCGTGCGCATGGGGACGGGGGCATTCGCCAAGCGCTTCCTGCGGGAATGCTCGAATTGTCAACGTGAGCTCGCCCGCGCGAATGGTGCTACGCATTCTCTCCAAGCCTTCGAGGTGTGTGCGGCGCTGCGCAATTTTGTTTACCAACACACCGATATCCTCGAGCGTCGCGTGCGCGAGGGCCGCATCATCGACGGCCATGGCGATCTGCGACCCGAACACATCTGCCTAACGGATCCGCCGGTTGTCTTCGACTGCCTGGAATTTAGTCGTAGCCTGCGCGTCAACGATCCTGCGGCCGAGCTGAGTTTCCTCGCACTCGAGCTAGAGCGACTCGGAGCCCCCTCGCTAGGTGACGAGGTTCTCAGCCAGTACCGCGCGCGTACGAGTGATCCTGTGGCTCCCGAGTTGATTACTTTCTACAAGGCTTTTGCTGCAATGGTGCGAGCCAAGCTCTCCGCCTGGCACCTCGCCGATCCAGGAGAGCGGGGGGCGCGACACTGGCATGAGCGAATTCAAATCTACCTCGGCTACGCAACCCGCTATGCCTCTCGACTGTCGGCACAAAGCGCTGGGCGGCGATCGCTTGTGTCCTGCCCTCGATGACGAGTGTGGCGCAGGTCAGGCAGCTCAGGGCCGGCTACCGGCCATCTACATGATGGTTGCGCCCGGCAGCTGATCTAGCTCGACGGCTACCCGTTCTTCGAAGACTAGAGCCATGGCCTCGTCGATTTCGCGGACGAAGTGAAAACGCATGCCCGCTCGAAGCGCGGGTGGGATTTCTTCCTGGAACTCCTGCCGATTGCGACTAGGCATGACGACCTCCAAGATGCCGCAGCGTCGAGCAGCCAGGACCTTTTCCTTAATGCCACCCACTGGCAAGACGTGACCGGAGAGCGTGATTTCACCAGTCATGGCTACACGGGACCGAATGGGCAGGTCGAGGAAGAGAGAGAGCATCGTCGACACCATCACCAATCCTGCGGAAGGGCCGTCCTTGGGAACGCCACCCGAGGGAATGTGCATGTGGATGTCGTATTGCCGGAAGCTGTCACGCGGGATTCCATAGCGATGCGAGTTCGCTCGCACCCAGCTTAGCGAGGCCCTGGCGGATTCTTCCATGACGGAGCGAACCTGCCCGGTGATGGTGAACTCGCCCCTGTCGCGCAACATTCGCGATGCCTCTACGAAGAGAACCTCACCGCCATAGGGCGTCCAGGCCAGACCTATCGAAACGCCAGGTTTGTGCGTGCGTTCTTCGATCTCTTCGTCCTGCTCGTAGCGAGCTCGACCCAAGAAGCGTCGCACTTGCGCCCCGCCCACGACAAGCTTTGGCGAGTCGACTTCGACGAGTTGGCGGGCGCGCTTGCGACAAATGGCGGCGATGCCTCTCTCGAGCTCGCGCACACCTGCCTCGCGCGTATAGCCACGCAGGATGGCCATCACGCCCTCATCGGTGAACTGCAGGTGCTTGCCGAGTGTGAGTGCGTGATCTCGAACCTGTCTGCACACCAGATGCTGCTGGGCGATACGCAGCTTCTCTTCTTCGGAATAGCCAGGTAGCTCGATAACCTCCATGCGATCCAAGAGCGGCCGCGGAATAGGATCGAGTTGATTGGCCGTCGTTAAGAAGAGCACACGCGAGAGGTCGAAGGGGACGCCGAGATAATGATCTCGGAAGTTGGCATTTTGCTCTGGGTCCAAGACTTCGAGCAGGGCCGATGCGGGGTCGCCTCGAAAGTCGTTGCCAATCTTGTCAATTTCGTCGAGCATGAAGACCGGGTTCGAGGTGCCGGCGCGTCGCATGCCGCGAATAATCTGACCGGGCAAGGAGCCGACATAGGTGCGTCGATGGCCTCGAATCTCCGCTTCGTCGTGCATGCCGCCGAGCGATATCCGCACAAACTCGCGCTGCATGGCCTTGGCGATTGACCGGCCTAGAGAGGTCTTGCCGACACCGGGCGGGCCCGTGAAGCACAGAATAAGGCCTTTGACGTCATGCTTGAGCTGAAAAACCGCCAGCTGCTCGAGGATGCGCTGTTTGACCTTGGCCAGGCCGTGATGGTCTGCGTCCAATACACGTGCGGCGTAGGGCAAATCGATGGTCTCGGCGGCTGCTGGCTGCCACGGCAAGGCTGCCAACCACTCGAGATAGGAGCTAATCACGGAATACTCGGCGGCGCCGACGGCCACGTGCGTCAGGCGATTGAGCTCGCGATCGGCTTCGCGCCTGGCCTCCACTGGCAGTCCTGCAAGCTCGAGCTGCCCGCGAAGTTCGTCGACCTCACCGCACGCTTCCTCCTCGTCGCCGAGCTCGCGATGGATCAGCTTGAGTTGCTCGCGCAGCAAGACCTCGCGTTGCAAACCAGCCATGTTCTCCTTGATCTCGCTCTGCAGTTTTTCGCGCAGACGCAGGCCCTCACGCTCGCGCAGGAGGCAAGCCACGAGCTTACGCATGCGGCTGCTGACCTCGAGGGTTTCCAAAAAGTCCTGCTTTTCCTGGCAAGACAAGCCCGGCAAGGATGCGGCTACGAAATCGACGAGCTGCGAGGAATTTTGGGTGGCCATGGCCAGGGAGGCAACCTCCGGTGAGAGTTGCGTGCTGAGCGTCGACACTTGCCCGAAGATCTCATGGATGCTCGCGGTGAGAGCGCGCTCTTCATCAGGAGTCGAAAGCGAAGTCTCCTTCAGCACCTCGACGCGCACACGCAGGTACGGCTCGCTTTGCAGGATCTCACGGATTCGTATGCGATGCATGCCCTCGACGAAGGCCATG